>CAVGEN010000048.1:0-60768 GCA_963628185.1 Waltera intestinalis
GAGCCACGGTGTCGTGGTAAGCCACGGCTTTCTCCCGCTCGCTCTCTATCTTGTTCGCCACCTTGCGGGCATCGACCAAAGCCTCCACGCCACGCTCGATGGCCTCGGTGCGCTCGGCAATCTCACGGATAATCTTCACGTTACGGGCGGTCAATTTCTTGCCCTCTTCTCCACCGAAGATATTGATCATGCCCTCCACATTCTTCGCCAGACGGCTCTGGTAGTGAGTGGCCACGGGGATGATATGGTTCATCGAGAGGTCGCCCATCACACGGGCCTCTATCTGAATCTTCTTGGTATAGGTCTCCCACTTCACCTCGTTGCGGGCCTTCAACTCGCTCTCGGTCATCACGTTGGTCTTGGCAAACATCTCGATGCTCTCCTTGTCGAGGTAACGGTCGAACACCACAGGGCAGGATGCCTCGCAGTCCAAGCCGCGACGTTGCGCCTCTTCCTTCCACTCGTCACTATAGCCGTTGCCGTCGAAACGGATAGGCTTGCAGGTCTTGATGTCCTCGCGAACAACATCTATGATGGCAGAAGTCTGGTCCTCGCCTTTCTCAACCAAGGCATCGACACGAGTCTTAAAGTCCTGGAGAGCCTCAGCCACGGCGGAGTTCAGCACGATGAGCGACGAAGCACAGTTGGCCTCACTGCCCACGGCACGGAACTCGAAGCGGTTGCCCGTAAAGGCGAAAGGAGAAGTGCGGTTGCGGTCGGTGTTGTCGATCATCAGCGTAGGAATCTCCGGGATGTCTATCTCCATACCCTTCTTTCCAGCCACGTCAAAGAGCTGGTCCTTGTCGGCTTTCTCGATATGGTCGAGCAGGTCGGTGAGCTGCTTGCCCAAGAAAGAGGAGATGATGGCAGGAGGAGCCTCGTTGGCGCCCAGGCGATGGGCGTTGGTGGCACTCATGATGGATGCCTTCAAGAGTCCGTTGTGCTTATAGACACCCATCAGAGTCTCCACGATGAATACCACGAAACGGAGGTTGTCCTCGGGAGTCTTGCCGGCGGCATGGAGCAAGATGCCTGTGTCGGTGGTCAAGCTCCAGTTGTTGTGTTTGCCCGATCCGTTCACTCCGGCGAAAGGTTTTTCGTGGAGCAACACGTGGAAACCGTGCTTATGCGCCACACGCTTCATCAGGCTCATGAGAAGCATGTTGTGATCGACGGCGAGGTTGCACTCCTCGTAGATAGGAGCCAACTCAAACTGGTTGGGGGCCACCTCGTTGTGACGCGTCTTGCAAGGAACGCCCAGTTCGAGAGCCTGGATTTCCAAGTCCTTCATAAATGCCTGCACACGCTCGGGGATGGTACCGAAATAATGGTCGTCCATCTGCTGGTTCTTGGCGGAGTCGTGCCCCATGAGGGTTCTGCCCGTCAGCATCAAGTCGGGACGTGCCGAGTAAAGACTCTCATCTACAAGGAAGTATTCCTGCTCCCATCCCAGGTTGGTCTGCACCTTCTTCACCTGCGGATAGAAGTAACGGCACACCTCGGTAGCCGCCTCGCTCAAGGTATGGAGCGAACGGAGCAGAGGAGCCTTGTAGTCCAACGCCTCACCCGTGTAGGAGATGAAGATGGTAGGGATGCAGAGGGTGTCGTCGATGATGAATACCGGCGACGTAGGGTCCCAGGCGGAATAGCCGCGAGCCTCGAAGGTGTTGCGGATACCGCCGTTGGGGAACGAACTGGCATCCGGCTCCTGCTGGACGAGCAACTTGCCCGAGAACTCCTCTATCATTCCCCCCTTGCCGTCATGCTCCACGAAGGCATCATGTTTCTCGGCAGTACCCTCTGTCAGGGGCTGGAACCAATGAGTGTAGTGGGTAACCCCCATCTCCTCGGCCCACAGCTTCATGCCTGCAGCCACGGCATCGGCGATGGAACGGTCCAGACGAGTACCGTTGTCAATCACATCGACGAGTTTCTCATACACGTCAGAAGGAAGATACTTGTACATCTTCTGGCGATTAAAAACATACTTGGCGAAATACTCTGAAGGGCGCACCTTAGGTGTTTCCACCTCCACAGGTCGCTTCTTGAAGGCATCAGCCACGACCTCAAATCTCAAATTAGCCATTCTTTTATTGCTTGTTTAATGTTTGCGGGTGCAAAGGTACGAAATAATTGGCTATCTGCTATCATTTTGCCAAAAATTTATGCAAAATTCAAACTTTCGGTTTAAGGCGAGGGCTATAGGAACGAAAAACTCCCTTGGCAAACGAATGCCAAGGGAGCGGATTTTGATATGAAACCGAGTCTTTAAGACTCAGTTTCGAGATTTGAGAGAGAATCTCGTTTACTTCAGAACAACCTTCTTGCCGTTGATGATATAAGCACCCTTCAAGCCCTTCACAGACTTCATAGCCTTACCATCCAAGGTATAAACCTTGACATTGGCATTCTTGTCGGCAGAGATGCCGTTGATGCCGTCAGTAGAACCTACATAGTAGGTCAGAGTGAAGGCAGGAAGATCACTGTAGTCAGCGTCAACAACGTATCCCTCAGGGAACTCAAATGTATAAACGCCAGACTCTGTGGCATTGTATGTGACGTTAATCTTGTTCCAATCATCCCAATCCAGTTCTGCATCAATACGAGCAACTTGCTCACCATCTTTCTTGACAGTAATCATACCACTGCCCAAAGAAACCTCACTTTGGTCGGTGAACACAATAGAGATAGTAGAAAGTGCATCCACATGACTGCCGTCTGCAGGGTCAGCTACGATGTTGGTTGTCTCGCTACCCTTCTCACCTACGGTGTAGTAGAGAGTCATGTATGGGTTGCAAGTACCAGTCTGGTAGTCGTTGTCGTACCATGTCTTGTCACCAAGCACACCCTTAGGGATATCGACAGTGTAGTCGCCCTTGGCTGTGATTTCCTCGTCGAAGGTGATGATGGCCAGATTAGCGTTTGTAGGATCAAGCGTCAACTTACCGGTGTAGCTCTTGCGCTCTGCACGGTTGAAAGCGGTAATAGGAGTTGTCACGCCGTAGATAGCCTCGTCGGCAGCAAGTGTGATAGTCTTCAAAGACTCTACTGTAGATTCGTCGGCAGGAGTAGCTGTCAACTCGAGAGTTGCCTCAGGAGCAGCAATCACTGTATATTCGAAGCTAACCTCATACTCGTTAGGAGTAACCTCATAGCCCTCACCCAAGCAGTAAACGCTGTCGGTCATTACGACTTTGTACTTGCCTGGCTCTGTGATGGCTGGATCGAAGGTCAGAGTGAAGCCGTCGTTGTCATCGCAAGACTTGATAGTGGCACGTGCGATAGAGTCACCCTTCTCGTTGACCAACTTCACATATACCCAATCCTCTGTGTTGCCTGAGTAAGACAACCAGTTGGTTGCAGCATCCTTGCTCTGGTCGGTCTTGCAAGTGATGGTGCTGATCTCGTTGACGATAGAACCCTCAACAGGAGTAACCACGAAGTCGAGCTTGCCCTTGTTGGCGTTGATGCTGAAGTCGTAAGACTGCTCAGTCATGTAACGGCCATACTTGCCGCTTGTCTCTGCATACTGCTTGTTGACAATCACTGCCTCGTTGATAGTGATGTCGAAGCTGTGTGTGTTCTTCAGCTCTGTGGCTGGAGTTACGATTACCTTCTTGGCGTCGTTCTCATCTACGGCGATAGTAGCCTCAATGTTCTTGCCGGAAGTAGCGTCGGTGAACAATACTTGCTCACGACCTGCAGGCTTGTTGATAGTCACCTCGTCGGCGAAAGTCAACTCCAGCTTGTCGAAGCTTGATATTACGTCACCGTTCTTTACAGAAACCTTGGCAGGAGCCAAGTCACCCACCAACTCGTCGCCAGGATTGAACTTCACGCCATCGCAAAGGTTGTCGTGGTTGAGACCATCGGTAGAAGTAAGTCCTACGAAAGAAAGACGAATGTTCTTGCCAGCCTTCATAGCTGCAGAGACAGGTACTGTATATTCGATACCGTTCTTACCGCTTGGCTCAGAGGTGATACCCTCTGTCACAATCTCCTGCTGCTTTCTGTCCTCCTGATCCTGGTAAGTGAACTTCACACCGTCGAAGGAGAATGCATCCTTGTTGGCGAAGTAAATCTTCAGGTCGGAAGTCAATGTCTCACCGCTCTCTGGAGTGAACTCAGGCTTCATGTTGCTGTAGTTCTTCTCCTCGAAAGTAAGGTTGGAGTAAGTGTAAGAACCGCTCTTGCCGTTACCTGGCGAATATGGGTTGGTGCCGTCTGCCATCTTCACGTTGAAAATGCTCAGCTGGATAGAACCCCACTCACGCTTCAAGCCCATGGCTGCGTAAGTACGTACCTTGTCGGTAAGGTCGATGAACAAGGTGTCACCGTTAGCGGAAATCTTGCTGGCATCGAGTGTTTCAGAGTAAGCATCGCCTGCGTCACCGCTACCAATGAGCAATGAGACCTTGGCTGTCTGCTGGTCGCCCTGCATCACAGGTGCATCGAACACGAGACGAGCGATACCTGCGGTGTCACCCTTTACCCAATAAGAGTAGAATGGGTCTGGCACCTTGGAAGAAACCAGGTTGTGAGCCTTGCCCGGAGCCAAGAACTTCATCACGAGTGTGCCGTCTGTGCCATACTTGATGGCTTCGTCGGTCTTGGCGTGGAGACCTGTGATAGTCAGAGTAACGTCATCACCCTCCTTGAAGTACCCCTTGTCCATCCAAGAGTTGATGGAATCCTTCAGGTTGAAAATCAAAGCACCGGTGTTGGAACCCATACGGGTCTCAATCTGTCCCTTCTCCTTTTCTGCGTCTGATGGATAGTTGCCCACCTTGAGGTAAGCCCACTTGTCGGCAGTAGCTGCTACATTGAAGGTCAACTCCAACTGGCCATAACGATCATCTGTCACGTCGAACATCTTGCCGCTCTCAAAGTTCTGGTTCACGAGCTTCAGCTCAGTTACATTTCCTTCAAGGTGACCGATGAATGTACCGCCGTTCCAGGCATCAGGAATACTGATGTAATAGGTAGTATTAGCCTTTACAGAAGCTTCTACCTGACTAGTGTAGAAAGTACCGTTGTAGGTGTTTCTAAACCAACTGAACTTATCGACGGCATAGGAAATCCAAGAGCCGTCTGTGTCCTCGTAACCAACAAGAGGACCATTGTCATCTGCTGCAGTGCAGATAGTTGGTTTGGCATTGGAATAGTAGATGTAAAAAATACCATCCTCCGTCGGTGTGTACTTGTAGTAAGTCTCCACCTTGGTGTCGAACTTGTAGGTCGTCTCCGTCTCGAACGTCTTCCACTCCACCGCTGCGGAGGCTGAGACGCAAGTCATCACGAAAACGACCAAGAGCCACAACTTGGACAGCGGGCTCGATGTCAATTTAAGTAATCTCTCTTTCATACTCAAATGAATTAAAAATTAAACATAATGTTATAAAACTAAAATAAAAATCCAATTAAAAGGTATGCGGCACTTAGTCCGCATACCTAATTATATATTATTCTACCACCATCTTCTTGGTTGCCGTGGTGTTGCCACAAGCCGCCTTGACGATGACTGCGCCGTGATAGCCCTTGACAGGAACCGCCACAGTGCCGTTGGCAGTAGCTGTACCCAACAACATTCCAGCCATGGTGTAAACCTGTACGGAGGTCGCGCCGTTGCCCTTCACCACAACCTTGCCGCTTTCTGTAGCAATACTCAAGGCAGCGTTGTCTGTTGTAATATCCTGGATGCCCGTAGAAACGATGTCACTCATCTTCACAAGCACAGAGTTGATGAGACTGTTGGTATTGCCGTCAAAGACCATGAAAGCAATCTTGCCGTTCTCAGTCTCACTCACCTGGTCAGGATAAGAAAGGTCGAGGGTTACACTATATTCCTTGCCAGCCTCGAACACTTGTGGGAATCCAGCATTGGTACCCGAGAAGCTGCTGCCCCAGTAGCTGCGAACAACATCGTCTTCTGAAACATTAGGCACAGATGCGTAAGCATACTTGCCGCCCTTGCCCCACTCGCCGAAGATAGGATCGGTCTGTACACGCAGGGCGTTCTCCTGGGTATAGACAATCTTGTCTTCCATGGCCACGCCGAACACATTGATGTACTGGTTCTTCATGTTGAGCGCAGACTTCAATTGCAAGGTGACGTTCAACTTGTTGGTGGTCTCGTCGTAAGTAATCTTCGGAACAGACACACCGAGTTCTGCAGGCTTGTTCAACTCAGCAGCCACCTTGTCGCTCCAAAGTTTGCCGCCATAATTGAACGTGTAGTCACCCTCATCGTCCTGTGCCAAAGGTGCAGAGATGACACCATCGCGCTGGATGATGGCAGAAGGTGCCGCTGTCAGACCGAGGTAAGAAGTATAGCCAGACAGACCGCTTCCGTATGGGTCGCCTGTGTAGGTATGGATAGACACAGGGATAAACTGGTCGCCATAGAGTTGCTTCAAGTGTTCTATCGCAACAAGACCCTCAGGACAGTACTGGCAGGTGAAGCCAGTCATTTCCTCCAACACCACGCGCTTCACTGGTTCGAAAGTCAAGTCCTTGATGCTGCTCTTCAGAATATCCGTATAGTCATCAAGTTTCACGTCGATGGTGAAGTTGTTGGTGTTGCCCACCGTAAGCGGCAATGGCTTGCTGAAAGCGAACGACTCCTTGTCGCCCTTCTTCAGGTTGAGGTCGCTCTTGCTGTAAGTATCCACCACGTTGCCGTCGTCATCCTTCAGGGTGAGCGTCAAGCTGTGGTAAACATCGTTGTCGGAGTTCATCGTCAGGGCGCCCTTGATAGCAATCTCGCTCTTGTTGACTACCGAAGAGGCGTTGTTGAGCGACATGAGGTACTTCAAGTTGCGGCGCACGAGCACACTGTCCACGAAGATGGCACTCTGGTCGGTGTTGTGGTTCCAGAAGCCGATATACACCTTCTTGCCAGCATACTTGCCGAGGTCAACCTTATAGTCGGTGAACTCGCCTTCAAGACCATCCTCGGTCTCACCGATGTTGAGTGGGAATACAGTCACGTCGCCCTCTGCCTTCATCGACTCGATGCGAGGAGTGCCGAAGTAACTGAGGTTCTCGTCGCATGGCCAAACCACGATGCGCAACGTGTCCTTCTTGTCGTCGCGATAGCTCTGAGCCTTGAAGGTCAGTGTGGTGTAGGCATCTGGAATGGTAAGCTGCGGAATGATCATCCAGTCGTCGCTCTGACCTGCGGGCTCATACATCGAGGTAGAGCAAGCATAATACTTGCTGCTGGTAGAAGACTCACGGATGGAGAAGTTCCAAGGCTGGTTTTCAGCATCAAACTCCCAACTCTTCATCTCCGTATTAGGCGTATTGTGGTCGCCATCGTAGCGCATGAAGTTCTTGAGAGAGGTGGAAGGATCTGAGAAACCATCGAAGAAGAGCGTTGCGTCATCGGTAGAAACCTGACGCTCGTAAGTACCCTTGAAGTGGAGCACATACTCCTTGTTGCCAGTATTGTCAGAACCAGACATATCGGTCAACGAACCGGCGGCAAGCACCACCTTGTATTCGCCGCCGCTGTAGAGGTACTGGGTAGCGGAAGGCACCAGAGCGACCATGCTGTTGTCGCTGCTTGCCACCACACTGAGGCTGCAGATGGTCTTCTCCGTATCGCCATCTACCTGGATGAGGGAGGCGGAAGCCTTCTTGGAGACGAGCACCTTGGTATCGGGAGTGAGGTAGATAGGCATGCTGCTGTTGTCGATGCGCGCAATCTCGGCATTGTCATCAGGGAACGCCTTCACGAAGTTGATAGGTTCGTCTTTCCTTCCCTTATACTCAAGAGTGATGACACCATTGGTCTTGCCCTCGTTCTTTGCCAACGCAATCTTGCCTGCAGGAATCTCCACGGTATATTTCTCGCCCGGAGTCATCGCTGTGGCACGGAAGGTCACAACTAGCTCACGCTTGCTGCTACCGTTGAGATAGAAGGCCATGGAGTTTCTGACGGTGTTACCGTCCTTGTCCTTCAGGATGGCACTCTTCTTGTCACCGAGCACAGTGATGTCGTTGTTGAAGGTGAGATAAATGGACTCCATCCATGCGAACTCGGAGCCAGAGGCAGGAGAAGCGGAGAAATCCTTGAGCAGGTCGATACCGTCGCAAGCCTCGGAGATGGCCTCCGGCATAGTCACGATGTAGCTCTCGCCCTGCGGGGAAACCATGGAGCAGAGAACCTTTCCGTCGTTGGAGGCGCTCCACAGTGTACCTGTGTTGTCAAAACCTGTATATTCCGTATAGTCCAGACCGTAACGCTGCTGCATGATCTGTGAGAAGGGATACCACACGTTGCCTGTCATCACCTGCCACTCACGTACCGGAGAGGTGGAAGGACTGGCGGCATAGATGTTGCCCTCGTTGTCAACGCCATCTACCATGAGGTCGTTCTCCTCGGTAGAGTTGAAATAGGTATAAGTGTTGGTCTCCATGTTCAGGATCAGCGGGAACAACTCGTCGTTCTGGGTACGGATGGTACCAGCCACGTACTTGCCGTTGCCGCTGATTACCACACCACCCTCCATCTGGAGGAAATCGGAAGGTGCATTCTCGCCCGTTCCCTTCTTACCGAACTTGAAGTAAGTCTGGTTCTGGCGGTCATACACATAACTGATAGGAGCATAACTCTGGTTGCCATAGATGGCGATGTAACGCCCATCGGCAGAAATCTGGGTAAACGCCTCCTGCTGCGGATAAGCCTCGCCCTTCTCGGTCTTGTCCATCTCCATCTTGGGCTTGCCGGGAGTCTCTACAATCTTACCTGTAGTGAGGTCCCACAGCACGCCCTCGGAAACCGAGTTCCAGGCATCGCTCACATCACTCTCGGCTGTACCTACGGCATACTTGCCGTCGGGTGTCACACAACTGACAACTGCGGCGGTTTTACCCTCGGGCATAGGCAACTCTGTCCATGTCATCGTGGATTTGGTCCAGTAGCCCGGCTTGCCGGTGTAGTAGCCGTCGGAGGTGAAGTTGCCATTGAAGGCACCAACCAGGATGTTGCCGTCATCGGTGATGTCGCAAACCTGATACTCGCCCATGGCATCCTCGTCGTCCTCGTCATCGGTACGTACCACCGTGTACTTACCCGTAGTCATGTCGAGGAGACGGATGTAGCCATTGGCCAACTGCTCGTTGGTGGCGCCCTTCACAATCGCCCACTTTCCGTTGTCGGAAAGGACGGTGGCAATGGCATAGTCCTTGAACTTCTGATAGATGAAGGTGGGCTTTGCCGTCATCTGCGCCAAGGCTTGGATGGAGAATGCCATCACAACCACAAGCAGAGAAAACAATGTAACTAATCTTCTCATAAATAATTAAATGTTATTTTTGTTGATATTGAAATGCTTGCTACTTGATCATCACCTTGCTGGTCTTGACGGTTCCGTCGGAAAGTGTCTGCTTCCGCACATACACGCCCTGAGCCGGTGAAGCAACCTTGCGACCTGTCAAGTCATAGTAAACGGTCTTTGTCGCAGAGGCTGCGACCGTAGAGTTGATACCTGCCGCAGCTCCCTTGAGGAAGTTGACGGTAACGCTCGGACCTTCCACTACGTCGTAAACGTTGCCTTCGGCATCGGTCTTGGCTTCGTTCCTTGTACCAATCTTAATGGTGAACTTCACCGTGGCAGCACCATCGCCCGTATAAAACCACTCACCTGCCAAATCCATTACAGCATGTTTCTTGACTACAGGCAACTCTACGCGATTACCGCTGGCACTCAACATAGGCGTGTAAAAAGTACCCAAGGCTTTGTTGAGACTACATTTTGAGAAACAGCACTGTACGCCACCGTTGTCCAACTTCAATATTTCATAGTCTATCTGCACACGCTTACCGTTATCTGTCGTGTTCTCTACACCCAAGCCAGAGGAAATGAACGGCTCTTGAAAACCGTCATCGGTAATCGTCGATACATTGATGACTGCACCGTCTTCCACCTCTCCGGTCTTATTGACATCTTCGTCTATCGTCACAAATCTGACATCTGTGTTCTTCTGTGCGAACAAGCTGGTTGCACCGAGAAACAGTGCGAAAGCGATTGAGTAAAATTTCTTCATTGTTATTTACCTCCTTTTGTTATTTGATGATTTTCTTTCCGTTGATAATATAAAGTCCCTTAGGCAACTTGCTCAAGTCGGTGCCTAAGTACTGGCCGTTGATGCCATAGATGGCGGTTGACTGGTTACTGTCAGTTTCGATGGCATGGATGCCAGTCGAACCATTGTTGTTCTTGAACTTGAACGAGATGGTGCCATCGGCATTCTGTGTGATGTCGGTTATCTCCTTGTTCAGAAGGTACGACCCGTCACTGTTGGCATTGATGAGCGTGGCAGCGGGAGTGGAATTATTGCCGAAACTGCTGTTGCCACCATAAGGATAGAGGTCACCCTCAACATCCGCAACCGTTCTCTGCTTCGAGTTGTCGGCAGCCACGATGGAACAACGCTCCTTGGTGGTGTTGACATTGTTGGCAGTCCATGCCTCCTCACTATAATCGACATGGGTAATCAAGAGTCCGGCTGCATAGAGAGCAGCATCGCAACCTGTCTTCTGACGATTCTCCAGCAGGAAGTACTCGTTACGGTCGCCATCATTATATATAATATAGGTGTCACCGCCCTCTGAGAGAGGTTTCATGCCTGTCACCTCGGTGTCTTCCTTCAGTTCGATGGGCTGTTTCCAACCGCAGTACATACGCTCGAAGGCAGTGTAGCCAGCCGGGGTGAAACCTCTGTTGAGATAGTTGCCCATGTTCATCAAGTCCCAGACGTATGTGCCGTAGTTGAGCGAGATAGCTCCGAAGGAAGTACCCTTGTCGTACATATCGGGGAGACCGAAGCAGTGGGAGAACTCGTGGCAGATGGTACCGATGCCGTCGAGGACATTGTCCTTGCCCAACTCATTGCTGCAGGCAAATGTCTCGATGGTAACGCCGTCCATCTCGAACGGTGCCTGGTCGGAGCCAAGGGCATTGAGACTTCCTTCCTGTGGCCAGATGAGTCCAGTGTCTTCACCGTTGACGTTCTGTCCTTGTCCTGCATAGAGGATATAGACCTGATCGACCTTTCCGTCGCCGTCCCAGTCGTAGTCGGCAAAGTTCACGTCGCCGTCAGCCTTGCGGCAGGCATCATACACAAACTTACCCAACTTGACATCCTGTACGCCATTCTCGTCAGCCCCATATTGATTATAGGCATTGCCCAACTTATAGGGGCCCACGACATCGAAATTGAACTCAAACTGCCCCTCACTCTGCGCATAAAAGTAATCATATACACTCTCGGTAAAGCCCGTGGCAGGGTCGGAGAAATTCTTTTGGTTGGCGACCTTGTCGTAGAACTCACGTGCGTTCTCCATGGAGAAAGACACGGCAGGGGTATTGGTGGAAGTCTTCTTGGGGAACTCCACCAATATGATCAAGCCTTTCTTCTTCCCCACATACGTGCCTGGCCGGGCAGGCGCAGCAAAGGAAGAAGAAACGCCCAATACCAAAGATAAAGCTATCAGAAACCGTTTCATAACCGATTAATTATGGAATGACCTTTCTTTATAATGCTTTCTACAACTTACTTCACCACCACCTTGGCAGTCTTGCCGTTGGAGTACTTCACGATGTTGACACCCTTGACAGGAGCGGAAAGTTGTATGCCATCGAGGGAGTAGCGAGCCACCTCGTGTACATCCTCTACATCCACCAAACCCTGCTTGATGCCGGAAGTGGTGCTCTCGCCAATCTGGCAAGTGTTGGCATTGGTAACCCAGGCATCGGTGATGGAAGTAGTGAACGTGTTGTCACTATACTTGATAGGACGGCTGATGAACGCCACCACGTGCATCACCTTCTTCTTGGTGATGGAGATGCTCTCAGGGATAGTCACCTCGTAGTTCTTCTCGTAGGAGGTGCCGTCCCAAGAGATGGCATCACCCAACTCGCCGCTGACAAACATACGGAGTACGTCGTTGTTGGTGTAGTTGTACTGGGTAGAACTACCCACCGTCTGGTCTCCCTTCTGGCTGTCTTGCGTCAGATAGACGGTGAGCACGGCATCGTCGCCCATCACTTTCTTGAAGTCGCTCACGTTCTGACCATACACCTTGATGTTCAACTTGCGAGTACTTTCATCATAGGTTGTAGCAAGATCAACCGTAGCAAATGCAGGATAGTCGTAGTTGGAGCCATCGATGACATTGTCGCTGATCAATTTGGCAGCACTAGCTGCAAAGGAATCATTATAGTCGGTGGCAATGGCAATGCGCTCGTCCGAGTTGTAGAGACTGTTGCAATAATAGCGGTTGAAAGATGCGGAAGGAACAGAAGATGCACTGAAGTTGATCAAAGCACTGCTCTCATCCAAAGCCCATTCATCCGTACCCGACTTCAGACTGGCATGCACACCCACCTTCACGAGGTCGTCACGCAACTTGCTCAGTTCCGCCAACACATTGTCGCCATAAGTACAATAGGCACCTACCTGAGAGGTGAAGAACTCTACGAGTTGCTTCTGGCGGTTGAAGCTGGTGGTGTAAGGAACGAAAGAGGTGGAAACCACATCGTCCTGCATGGTGTTGACATCGGTAGGTGCCTCACCATTCAGTTTCTTCACATAGAGAGAGAGGGTGCCCACCTTGCCTATCGTCAACGTATCGGGAGTATCGATGGTTACGGTCAGGTCTGCGCCATCAGTTGTAATCGTACTGTCATAGTTCAGTTCAGCCACCTCCGTGCCATTCAGTTTTACTCCAAACTGGGCAGAAGCGATGTCGTCAGAGAAACTGGCGCATCTGAAGCCTAAGGCAGTCTTTCCACCACTCTGGATATAACGGGGAGCACGCAGGTCGGAGAGCATGGCATCCACAGTATGGAAACCACCGTCCTTCTCCACAATACACTGCACGCTCAGCGCACCATACGTAGTGCCCAAGTCATACCATTGCGCCGTTGTGGCACTTGCCGCCTTACCATATATATAAAGAGAAGGATTGGTGTTCAGGGAAACCGTGGAAACAGGGTATATGTCGGCTGCCTCAGTAAACTCGAAGCCTATCATATAGGCAGCAATGTCCGACCCATCCACATGAATCGTATAAGGATTGTCCAAGGTCACGGTATTCCACCCCACCTGAGGGGTACCACCAGCCTGCGAAACCACTTCGTCGCCAATGTTAGCATTGCCGTCCTTGTTGGAAATGGTATTGACATACACACGGGGAGAGGTGACAGCGTCGCACACGGCATAGCGGATGGCCACAATCTTGCCGCCATTAAACTTCACAGCCTGTGGATAATCTACGATGACACCAGCCTTGAAAGTACCTGCTCCCAAACCTACACCATAATTGGCATCAGACTGGTACTCATCTGTATAATAAGGTCCCATGTAATGCTGGTTGTCAGCCAGGCCGTTAGAGGCTGCACGGGAAACAACAGATTTTGACTTCACTGCAGAAACTGAAGCCAAAGGCTTGGCCGTCATCCGTGCCACAGTCTCCTTGTAGGTAGGAACTTGAAGTGAAGGAGCTACCTTGCTTACCTGTGCCATCGAGGCAGAAGCAAGCAACATAGCAGAGAATGTAAGTAGAGCTCTATTCATAATTATTTACCTTAAAGTTTATTTTTGTTATTCTTGATTGGATTCGGTGGAAACTGCGGTTGCCTGCAAAGGGACAATCTCCGTCTGCTTGACACCCTCATCATTGAATACGAACACAACCACACTGAGGTTCTTGGGATTCCAACTGTCATCTACACCTGCCGAGAAGGACTCGGCGACTGGCTTGTTGGCATCCAGACTGATGGACTTTCCGTCTCGGTCGGTCACCGTGGTGCGGAACACATGGTTGTGCATGTATGTTTTGTCGGTCTTGCCTGTCGGCATCACTTGTGGACTGGTGATGGAATCCTCCATCAGCCAAACCTGAAGCTTGGCTCCGGCAATCGTTTCCGAACTACCGACATTGACTGCGATGTTGGCCTGCCTGGTCGTGGCATCGTAACTTACCGATGGGTTGATGGTCACCGTAGTTGTCCCTTGCAAGGCTGTCGTCACACGAGTCTTGAGAATCTGGTTGTCACTGGTCAGACCGTTACGGTCGATATTGAGACAAGGTTGCTGCTCCACCTTCCACTGGTCATAGTAGTAATTGCCTGTCTCCGTGGTAAGAGGCAGAAGCGTACCGTCCTTTTTTTTTCCGAAAGGTCCGCTGTACAAGCCCACGGCTATCACCTTTGTCTTGCCATAGGTTTCCTGCAACTCGTGGATGGCTTCCGTAGCTTCAGAGCAGTTTCGACAAAGTTGCCCGGTGAAGTCCTCGATGAGCACGTTCTTGCTCACCTCCACGGGAGCCACGTAGGTCAAGCGGTCGCCCTCGGCGATGTTGTCACACGAAGCCAAAGTCGCCGTCATGACCAAAGCCGCCAAACTATAAGTTATCTTTTTCATATTCATCGCCTTTAGAAGTTGTAGTTATAGGATATGGTAACTCCCTTGCTGGCAGGTACCCAGCGGCACACGCCTCCCGAACAGTTGTAACCGGCACGTGTACGCCCATAACCCACCTGCAAGCGGTGAGCACCCGTATTGAAGGTGACGTAACCCTGGTAATAGTGGATGTGGGTGTCGCCATTGTTGTACATATCCGAGAGGGTGAACATCCAGTGGGGAAGGACGGATAGTTCCAAGAGTCCATACATCCAGTCGCCCTGGTCTTCTGCCGTATTGAGGTATTGGAGTTCGCCACGGAGCGTGTATTTGTTGTTGAAACGATACTTGCCCTCTGCGATATAGATATCAGAATGTATCATGCCGCCCTCGCCCTCAACGACCGTCTTGTTGTAGAACTGGTTCATATACATCAGGTTGAGTGTGAAGGAACGGTTGAACTTCTTGCCCAACTGAACATTCAAATCCTGGTAATAGGTTTGGTCTCCCCACTTCCAGAAAGCCGATCCATAGCCCGAAGTACCAGAGGCAGCCTTGTCTTCCGGACGGCTCAAGGCATGTACATGCGAGAAGTTGACCTTCAAGTCTGTACCATACTTGCCACCCAACAAGGTATTACGCTTGAACTTATAGCCCAGCTCTGCCTGATAAGCCCACTCACCATCGGGATGCGTGGCGTATGGATAGAGAGCCGCCAAGGCGTATGTCTGATCCATCGTAAAGGCAGGCAGATGGTTGATGAACGAAGAGGTGCCGTTCATCGAACGGTTGCTGCGGAACGACATATAATCGCTGCGCTTCGCCTGAAGAAGCAAGCTCATGCCACTCTTGCTGTACGTAGCTGAAAGCATCGCCACATGACCCTGTCGGTAAATGTAGTTGTTGTCGAAAGAGGGATCATCCGTCTTCCAGGCATATTCGCCCAAGATACCGAAGTCACCCACCTGAAGATTTGCCCTCACATCAAAGGCATTGACATACTTGGGCAGGTTGAGCTTGTGGGTAGGATCTGCCATGATGTCTTCCTTCTTCTCATACTTGTTGACCCAAGAGCCACCCAGTGTGAGATAAGTATTGTGATCCGCCATGCCGCGAACCCACTGGTCGATGTTCAATTCGAGGTCGGCACCGCTCACCAATCCCTTGTTCCACTTCCAGTATCTGCGCTGGCGACCGGACAAAGCCTTGAAAGTGACACCCTTGACAGGCTTTACCACCAATCGGCCACCGAGCAGAGAATTGTCGATGCCGAGGCTGCGCTCCTCGTAAGTGCGAAGGATGAAGCCAGAGCCAAACTGTTCATAGACACTACCCAAGGTAAGGTTCCACTTGTCGTAATGCAACTTGGCATAGAAATAAGGAACACCCCACCCCTTGAAGTCATTCTCAAAACCTGGAAGCGGATGATCGTTGTACTCAAAGCGGAGTCCAGCATCCACATGCTTGCTCATCAGGTTGACATCGGCATAAGTGTTGGTGCGTGCCCAGTCACTGCCTTTTTCCGAATTGATTTCCTTGTCAGTCTGTGGGATGAGGATGTCACTCTGCACACTGCCGGAAACGACAATGCCCTCACTGCCGTTGTCATTCTGGGCAACGGCAGCAAGAGTCATCCATACACTTGCGAGCGTAGTATAAAGTCGTATGTTCATAAAGACGATTATTCAGCTTTCAACAATTCCTTGACCTTCTCGATCAGTTCTTCCTCAGCACCATCGGTGTAGCCGTTGTGCTTGTAAACAATCTTCCCCTTGCCATCTATGATCAAGGTATAAGGAATCATCTGCACACCGAGGGCACGCTTGAACTCCCCATTAGGGTCGAGCAACACCTCGTAAGGCCAACCATGGTTATCTACGAGCGGCTTCACCTTGTTGATGTTCTGTGCCTGGTCGATAGATACGGCGATTACCTTCACGCCGGTCTCCTTCTGCCAGTCCTCATAAACATCAGCGATGGCTGTCAACTCACGGTTGCATGGCTTGCACCAAGTGGCAAAGAAGTCGATGATGAATGGCTTTCCACCATTAGACAAAGTGTCGGTCTTGACCGTCTTGCCGTCAATACTCTTCAAAGTAACAGATGGAACCTGCGCCTCTGCCAGCGTGCAGATACCTACAGCCATCATCAATGTTAGCAATATCTTTTTCATAATCGTTTGGAATTAAATGATTATTTACTTGTTTTCTTATAAAGTTTCGGCGAATACATGAAAGCGAGCGTCTTGCCAGTCTTGTTAGCAGAAGCAGGTGTGTCCTTGACACGATACTGCGCTATCATAAAGGCATTGAAAGGTGTCTCCTCGCCCATGAGCTTGTAAGCGTATCCCTTAAAAGAAGCTCCCTCCTTGGTCTGTGCATCCTTGAGGGAAGCAGAAACAAGGCCAGTCAGATTGTAGGAGGCTACGTAACTCTGCTCGCCAGTCTTGCCACTCTTGTCAAGGAAGAGCATATAGGCATAATTGCTACCCACATTGCCAAGGAACTGTCCGCTCTGGATATTGAGCGCATAGTTGTCGGAATCAAAGGTTACAGGAACAGACATCGTATATCCAGCCACGTTCATCGTGAGGTTGTTTCCCTTGAGCGTGGCTGCCAGATCTACGTCTTCCTCCTCGTCATCGTCATAATAAGAGAAGGTATAACTGCCCTCCACGTCCTTGGCATACTCATACTGGGTAACAAGGATGGAGTCGGCGAAATCGGCATAACCCAACTTTACATAGCCCGAACGCAGGTTACCGCTCTCGTTCTTGGTTACATCGAGAGTAAAGGAAGAACCGTTCACGGTGGCCTTCACCCAGTCGGGACAGGAGAGTACCTGTGGCGCAATGGTGGTGTTCATGTCGTAAACGGCGGTGTAGGCATCGTCGCTTGAGAGTTTCAAGTCCTCGCCCTTGATGACAAAGACGAGTCCCTGCTGGGAAACGTTGACCAAGATGGAGTCGTTGGCAGACTTCTTGATGACGAGCCTGGCATTGCGCGACTCGATGGAGGAGTTCTGCGTGGCAGAGAAGTTGACCGTATTGCCACTGGTACTGACCGTAAGCCAATCGGTGCTGTTGGTGTAAGCTGCCACTGGGATACAGTCGAGCACCACATTGCCCTCTTCTGCCAATGCACCAAGACTGGTCTTGGCAGAGAGTACGTTGATGGAACTCATGGCAATGGGCGACTCCTGATTGTCGTCACCACAAGATGACAACGACAGGAAAGCCAGAGCCAGAGTCAAGGATAATATCGTTTTTTGAAACATATCTTTATCTCACTTATCGTTATTGAAGATGTTCGAAATTCTCAAAGTTCTTGATGATGAGCACGGGCACCGCACTCTCGTCTTCGGTAACCAAATTACCACTGGAGTCGCAGGCCAGGAATATCAAGCTATTGACTGGCACGGACTTGGAGCCTGCGCCATTCCAGGTGAAGACACCATTCTGCTTGTCATCCGTAACCATCATGTCCAAGCACCCCGAAGTATTGAACTCATAGTACTCGCCCTGTCCGTCGTTCTTGGTGGCGCAAGGCACTACCATCAGATAAGGGTACTGCTCGGTAGGATCGAGCACTCGCTGGATAGGGAAAGACACATGACCTGTGGTTTTGTCATAATAAGCGTACATATCGTAGGACAACTTGGCACTGAGCGAGAGCTTGCAAGAATACTCCATGGAGGAAGTGACACGATAGGATGAGAGGTCGCTCGTAAGGTCGAACTTCATCTGTATCTTGGAGTCACCACTGCTGGTAGGCAGATAACCATAGCCAGCAAAGGAAGTCTGCCAGTCGCTGTAGGTCATGTAATGGTCGGGAACATAGCCCTCAAACTTCACCGAAGGGGCATCGGCAGAGGTCATCGACTTGTCGGCATTGTTCCACTGAAGAGAATTGAATGCCACATCACCAGCCTTTACCTCCGACTGGAACTGAATGCCGTCCTCGGTCATATAGAAGGCACGGTTAATGCTGTCATTGCCCACCTTCACTACGGCGTGACGTGACTGGGCATCAAGGGTAGCGGTACCTATCTTCTCACCATTACGGGTAATGTTATAGAAATAAGACATGGAATTGACCACCTTGTGGATGTTCTCCAAATAGCTCTGCCAGTTGAAGTCGCTGGCATTGCGTGTCATCACCACCTTGTTGCCCCATTTCTTACCCTTGAGGTAGATGCTGTCCTGGGTAGTACGCATGATGATGAACTCATAGTCGCCCTGGTCGCCGTCAATATCATCCTGATATGCCTGCGCAAGGAAATGGACAACCTGGTTGTTGGTGTCGAAGGAGAGCACTGGTCCCTGATCTTCGGTCACATTGTAACTGGAGCGCGCCACCGTCGTTGGTGACACCACGTCGTAAGCGGGCGAGAACAAGTCACCGGAAACCTCCGCCTTACCGCCGCTGAACTTACAGAGATAGGTGAAGCCACCGCCACTGTAGTCCTGACCATAATAGTAATGGAGCATCCAACCGTTGTCGGCAGACTCCAAAAGTTGCTTGCTCTCGGTAACAGCCTCCTCCAAACGTTCGGCAGGAGACTTGCCGTCGAACAAGTCTGTATCATCGTGCAAGCATGACTGGAAAGTGAGCGACAAGCCCACTGCCATCAATGCCATGATCGTCTTTTTCATCGTCATTCTAATTTAAATGGTTCAAATCCAACTTCTTCAGGTCTGACGCCCTGTGCAACACGGCGTAGCGCAGGTCATCAATATCCAATCCCCAGGAACTCTGCATATAGTTGCGCACTATCTGCAACTTCTGCTCGATGGCTTGGCGCGCTGTGAGGCTCTCGCTCAACTTCGTGTCGCCGGCATCTTCCAGAATGGCTTCCCAGTCCTTCGCCGTCATCGTGACGTAGCATGCCATCATCTCTGCGAAGTCTTCCCTACCCTCCGACATGGCGTATGGGGTAACGAAACCAGCGATGTGAGCATTATGGTCGGTCACGTTGTACCAGTCACCACTCTTATAGCCCGACTCCGTAATCTGGTCGAACGACGTGTCGTAAGGAGTCTTCTGGTTCAGGATATGGGTGAACTCATGGTGCATGGTATGGAAATAATAGTCGTTGAGCGTAGCGTAGTCACCGAGCACCTCATCAGTCAGTTCATTGACCATGTAGAGGGTCACCTTGTAACCACCCTCAGCCGTACCCATCACAAACGTACCGTCGCTGTTGTAGGCACGCGAACCTACCAGCAGGATGATACGTGGACAGTTGCTCTTGACAAAGTCAGTGCCCACCGTCTCTGCGTAGGCATCCATCCAAAGGAACTTCACAATCTTGGCTATCTTCGCCGACTTGGCAGAGTCGGCAGGTATCAGATTGTATTGGTAGTTGGTCTCAATGTCTTCCATCTTGTACTTGAAGCTGATGCTGTATGGAAGCGTGTAATTCTCGTACAACCATTGGTCAAGCGAATCTCTCTCCACAGTCTCGCCCGAGAAGATGGACTTGTCGCTCAGTTCGTCCTCCGAACAGGAAGCGAAAACGAAACTGACCATAGCTGCTATCATCATCAATAAATATTTCTTCATAACTGTAACTGCCTTTTAAGGATTACTTGTTTCTTGGGTTAGCCTGCACACCGGCTGTGATGACATCGGCTGGCAGCTGCACTGCCTGGCGTGGGTCGCCGGCAGTCATAGTGTCGGTGACACTCTCCACCTCGGTATCATTGACCAGAGTGCGACGGTAAATGGTGATTCCGTAACGCTTGATGTCCTGCATACGGATGCCCTCATGCAGGGTGAGAATGCGCTTGAGATGCAGGATGCACTGGAGCAGAGGCTCCTGCGTGGTCATGTCGAGAGCGAAGGACGTATGCATCTGCTTGCGAGCTGTGGCCAGATAAGGTGTGGAGTAAGCGAGACGGTTGTTGCCGTAGAACTCCTTGATTTTCTCTAAGGTAATCTGCACGCCATTGTTGCTGAATGCCTTCAACTCGGTGTTGATGTCCGCTACGGCCTTGGCATAGTCGCCACGGAGGGCATAAGCCTCGGCACGCTCCAAAAGGAGCAAGTCGGTATTGAACACGGAATACTCGGAATGGGCATAACCCACACCCGCCTGAATGTCGGTATATTCAAAGACGTAAGGAATCTTGCGGAAGATGTACTTGGAGATGGAGTTGTTGTACCATACCGTATAATTGAATACATCGTCGCTGACACCCCAAGGACCTGAAGACTGCATGGTCTCACGGCGTGAGATGAGTTGTCCGTGTGCATACCTGCAGCCCAAAGTGGTAGGTCCACCGATGGCGCCCCACGCTGAATACACTACCTGCAACAAGAGGTTAGACTTCTCGTTACTGCTGATGTAAGCATTGGGTTGGATGACACCATTGGCACTCAATTTAGCCCATGAAGCCCAGTCGCGAAGGGTCGGAGAGGAGCCTAAGGCCGAGTTGGCATATTTGATGGCCTCGTCGTACTTCTGGTAATAGAGGTAGAAACGAGCGGCAAAGGCTGCGGCAGAGGTCTGCGTGAAGTGGAACTTGGGATGATCGTATGTGTTGCCTACCAAGGAGATACCCTCCTTCAAGTCTGCGTCAATCTTGGCATAAAGCTCTGCCAAGGTGCCACGCTCATGGTGAGCTTTCACCTCCTCGTTGGCCTCCTCGGGATAATAAAGCCCCAAGTCAGTGTCGGCGGTGGTACTGTCGTAAGCACGGCAGAACACGGTAGATAGAGAGAACATGGCATAGGCACGGCAAAGCAGAGCCTCACCCTTCTGCGCCGTGTAATCCTCGGGATCACTTACCTTATTAATATACTGCAAAGCCTCATTGGCTGTGTTGACAGCTGCAAAACCCGCCTGCCATACACGCTGAGGGCTCTCGTTGTCGGAAGTCTCAGTAATATCTTCCCATCGGTAAGCCTGTCCCTGGAACTTGCTCGCCTCCGACCAACTGGTTCCGACGATTTCGTCGGCATTGTCGGAATACATCTCCAAAAGATAGGCTGGATGTATTTCAGGATAAGCACTTACCAACAGACGGCTCACCTCGGAAGGAGACTTCAGTTCCATACGCTGGTCGGGAAGCTTGTCCAAATAGTCGTTGCACGATGTCAGGCATGAAGACAAGCCCAACATAGATACACCTATTATATATATATGTTTGAATTTCATTGTTTTCTAATCCTATTAAAGACCTACTTTTAACGTCAAAGTAAACTGCTTTGGCATTGGCGATGCCACACCACCTGCATTCATAAACTCAGGATCTTGTCCATTCAACTTCTTGTCGGCATAGATCAAAAAGAGATTGGTGGCCTGCAACTTCAAGGAGAGGTTGCCTATCGCCGTTCCCTTAAACCATGCAGAAGGGAAGTCGTAACCCAAGGAAATCTCCTTCATGCGGATGAAGTCACCCTTGGCAATGCGCTCGGTACAATAGTTGTATGCGTTATAGGCATAACGTATCTGACTGTTCTCCGAGTACTGACGGTAGCTGGCAATGACAGGCACCGTCGTAACATTCTCGTCACCTGGCTTCACCCAACGATTGTTGAAAACCTTGGTCATGGAAGACATGTCGGTGTAGTTGGCACGGAACACTGGGTCAAGTCGTACCACGTTTCCAAAGGCATACGTCATAAAGATGTTGAGCTGGAACCCCTTGTAACGGAAGGAGTTGGTCAAAGAACCATTGTGGATAGGGTCTGTTGAACCTTCATACTTCAAGTAAGAGGTATTGTTGCGCTCCTGGAAATTGATGTCATAGACTGTCACCTCCCCCTTCTCGTTGATGAACTGTGGCATACCATCCTCGTTCAGCCCTACGAAAGGAATGGAGAACAACGCACGTACGGGATAGCCCTTCATGGCGAAACCTGACCCACTGACCATGTCGATGACACGCCCCTGGTTGTAAAGGTCGGTTATCTCAGTGCAATTGTGCGAATACACCAAACTTGTATTCCACGAGAAGTCCTTGTTCTTGATGTTGGCAGAGGTGATACTCAACTCCTGCCCCCATGACTTCATCTTACCATCGTTGGTATAACGGATAATCTGACCAAGCCATCCCTCTGTTGCAACAGGCACAATCTCGTCAAAATTTCTACGGGTATAAACATCGAAGGTAAGGTTCAAACGGTCATTGAACAAACCTGCGTCAATTCCGAAGTTGAACTCATTCTTCTTCTCATAGGTAAGGTTGGCATCCGCCAATGCCTCCACCTGGATTCCAGGCTCCTTGTCTGTGGCAAACGGACGGTAAGGATTGTAGGAACGCATGATGGCAGTAGAGCTTGAATAAGCTGTACTAGGAGGCGTACCCGTCAAACTGTAAGATGCACGTAATGTCAAGTGTGACAAGGGTTTGAGCTTCTCGAAGAAACTTTCCTCGTGTACATTCCACGAAGCCGAAACGTTCCAAGTAGGCATCCAACGAGCATTGCTGTTCATACCCAGTTGGTTGGATCCTTCATAACGATAGGTACCATTGATGACATAACGACCAGCGTATGAATAAGTGGCGTTGCCATAGAAAGCAGCACTACGCGAGTCGGTGTTGGAAAGAGTATAATAGTTGGAATTTTCCTCCTGCAACTTCTTGAAATATAGGTACTCGAAATAAGGAATCTCGCCCGAGTCGTACTGCATTCCCCAGCCGTTGAACCAAGTGCGCGTACGGCTGATGCCCGTCGTCTCCATACCACCAAATAGATTTAGGATATGAACCTTGTTGAAAGTACGATTGTACTGAGCAGTAAAACGGAAATCATAATCTATCATGCGGTTGTCAGTACGCTGGTAGATACCACCCTCTGGCAATACGCTGACTGGCAAGGCATAGGCATTGTCCGGATTCGTATAGAGCAAGCTGTTGGCATCACGAATCAACTGGTTGTCCATGGCACGATAGGCAAGAGCCTGATTGGAGGAGTCTTCTATCTTGTGCTCCTGCGTCGTGGCACTATACTTCATGGCACCCAAAACAGACAATTCCAAACTCTTGATAGGGTTGTACTTGAACTCCAACTGGAACTTGGTGTCGACTACATTGAGGTCGATATAGTTGGTAGCCAACTCATGCTTGATATTGAAGGCTGCATAGTTAGCTTGATAATAAGCATTTGGATCCAACGCACGAGAAGTGTTCAATGCGTAAGAATAAGGATTGATATCAAAATCACGCTTCACCTCACCAGATACCACATCCACATCCTGACCGATGGTACCAGGTGCCTGCTGCTTACGATAAGATGCACTCGCAATGGCATTTACCGAGAGATTGTCCAGGATATGATGGGTGAAGTTCATGTTGGCAGTATAGCGATTCACCTTACTGTCGATATACCATCCCGGGTCGAGCATGGCACTCACTGAACCATAATAGTTGGACTTTTCCGTACCTCCGCTGAAACTAAGCGAATGATTCATCATCACATTAGAAGAGAACAACTCCTTGAACCAGTTGGTGTTACGATACTCAGCCTGGCTAAGGTAAGCATTTTGGTCTTCGGTAGAGTTATACAAATCAAACAGTCCAGTGCTTGGATTATATGTATTCATCAAGGAATACATCTTGCCATACACACCATAGTCCTTACCATTGAGTACGTCGGAATAGTTGAGCCATCCCTTCTTCTGCATCTCACGATAGATACCCATCTGATCCTGAGAATTGAGAATGTCGAAATTGCCGTAAGATGGGATAAGACGTGTCGTAAACTCTCCTGTATAATTAAGGTGAGACTGACCTGCCTTACCTTTCTTGGTGGTAACTACGATGACACCAGCCATGGCACGAGCACCATAAATGGATGTAGCACTACCATCCTTCAAAATCTGGAAACTCTCGATGTCGTCGGAGTTGAGTCCTGCAATGGCAGAACTGATAAGGGTCTCCGCATCACCTGAAGAAAGGTCATCGGCGCTCACATCCGAAACATCTTCCATGATAACACCATCCACCACCCAAAGTGGCTTGCTGCTACCATAAATGGAGGTTGCACCACGAACACGAATCTTAGGAGCGGTACCAAATGTGCCACTTACATTCTGCACGGACACACCAGCAGCACGGCCTTCGAGCGAACGGCTAATGTCAGCCACACCGTTTAACTTGGCATCATCACCACCAATTTTTGTCGTTGCTCCTGTAAACAATCTTCGGTCTGTCTTCTGCAAACCAGTCACAACGACCTCCTGCAACTGTGTCTCTGATTTCAAAACTACCTTCATGCCAGAGGCGGCAGGCAATGTTTGGGATTGCATTCCAACATAACTAAACAATAGCTTAGCCCCACTTGGAACGCTGAGGGTAAACTTACCGTCAATATCCGTAACGGTACCAACACCTTTTACCCCCCCCGAAATTGTTACGGAAGCTCCGATAATAGGTTCACCGTCATCCTGAGATATTACGACACCAGAAACCTCATTTTGCGCAAACGCCATCCCCAAGCTCACCAACAGACAAGCCAAGAACAACGTGAGTCTTTTTTTCATAAATGTCTCTCTTTCTCGTTTAAAATTTTAATAATGTTAATCGGCTGCAAAATTACACTTATTTTTTAAATTACGCAAACATATTTCAAGAAAAAAATACAGTTTTCATGCAAAATATTACATATAAGCACTCAAAATATCGAAATGCTTACATATTAAAACTTGCCACCAACGGAAGATGGTCACTATATCCACCTAGATACCGAGGGCCAAGATAGGTGCGATAAGGTTTCTTGCCGCCATACTTCTCATCATCCTGCAAAAGGAATGACATATCCCCTATCTCACAAAATTGATTCCTACGAGAAAGCGATTGGCTACAGAGCATCTGGTCAAGGCTTCCCCACTCTCCATGGTAGCGATAAGTAGCCTCGGCACCATTCCGCCCCTTAGCTGTCTTACTAATATTTACAAGGTGATGTTTCTCCAAATATTTCAAGGCCGGAGAATCATGATAATCATTGAAGTCGCCTGTTACTATGATTTTTGCACTATCATTGAGCATATAAAGGGAATCGACCGAACGAGCCAACTGGCTTGCCACTTGCAAACGATAAGGACGCGACGCCTGCTCGCCACCCCTCCGACTTGGCGCATGCACGACAAAAACATGAAGCGTGTCATCATTTATCAACATCCCCTTGGCATAAAGTATATCTCGGGTAGGACGAGTATCTGGCAAACGCTTGATACGGATAGGATAATGGCTCAACAATCGGAAAGAAGTGGGCTGATACATCAGAGCCACATCTATGCCACGGTCATCTGGGGAAGAAGTCATCACATACTCATACCCTGCCTTTCGCAAAAGCGAGCGCTTGGTCAAGGCTATCATCACGGAGTCATTCTCCACCTCACAGAGAGCCACGAAATCCGGCAAATGCCAATCTTTTGCCTGTCTGCCTTCGCCAACCTCTGTTTTTTTCCGTTTTTCTTCCTCCCTATATATATAATAAGGTGTAGCCTCATGAGAGCCAGCAGAAGGCATACTTTCCATACCAACCTCCCCCAAGGCAAGAATCTCTTGCGAAATATGGTTGATTTTCCGCCAATATCGCGTTCTTGTCCAATGATAATCACTCTCGGGCAAAAACTCCACATCATTCTTGAGAGAATCGTGTACTGTATCGAAAAGATTCTCACAATTCAACTCCACAAAAGTAAAAAAGCTAGATAAAATAAGGGACAAAAACATATAATTTAGATTTTTAGACCATTTATAGACCAACAAAACAACGATTTTCTCTGTTTTCTCTTTGTCAAGTCAGATTTTTACATTATCTTTGCAAACAGAAAAGCGGGGCTTGCCATCTTTCCCGCTCTCTAACATCTCAAAAGGGTTCTATAGTTCAACGGATAGAATGGGGGTTTCCTAAACCTTTGATCCGAGTTCGATTCTCGGTGGAACCACTTTCAGATGAAATCAGTTTGCTTCAACAAACTGATAAATAAAAGGTCGCTCCTTGCAGGAAGCGACCTTTTATTGCATTTATCGTTTCTTACAGAAATCTTTCTTTATCCGACGGCAAGTCTGGATAAAGAAAGACTTTTGAAAGTCATTACTTAACTTCTACAACTTCAGCCTCCACCGTTGCATCTTCCTTAATCTTACGACCAAGAACGAGGTAAGCGATAGGAGAAGCGATGAAGATGGAAGACAAAGTACCAAATACGACACCAAGAATCATCGCAAACGAGAAGCTGCGGATGCTGTCACCACCAAGGATGAAGATACAGAGCAACACGAGCAATGTGGTAGATGAAGTATTGATGGTACGGGTCAATGTCTCGTTGATAGAAGCATTGAATATCTGCTGCACATCTCCCTTTGGATGCAAGTGCATGTTCTCACGGATACGGTCGAACACCACCACCTTATCGTTGATGGAGTAACCCACCACGGTCAAGATGGCACCGATGAAGGTTTGGTCAATCTCCAAAGAGAATGGTACGATACCCCACAACAACGAGTAGAAGCCAATCACCGTCAAGGCGTCGAACGCCAGAGCGATGGTAGAACCCAATGAGAACGCTACGTTGCGGAAACGGAGCAAGATATAGAGGAAGATGGCTATCAAAGCGAAGATGACACTATAGATAGCACCCATCGTGATATCCTTTGCTACAGAAGGACCAACCTTGGTACTGCTGATGATAGAACCACCCTGACGAATATCTGGATTCTTGAAAGCATCCACATTCTTCTGTGAAACAAGACCAGCCTTCTTCAAAGAAGTGTAAAGGATGGTCTCAGCCTCATCGTCAACCTTAGGGTTGTTGCTTTCTATCATATAGTTGGTAGATACACGGATGGTCTTGCCGTCTGTACCGATGGCTATCGCCGTTGTGGTGGCCTTACTGCCGTCCGCATTGACAAACGCATCGCCAAGCACGGTACGAATCTGCTCTGGCTCAACAGGATTCTCGAATGTCACTACATAATTGCGACCACCCGTAAAGTCGATGCTCTTGCTCAAGCCACGAACGAAGAAGCAACCAATGAATACGATTGCTGCAACGATTGTCACAGTAAAGGTCTTCTTGTACATGGCCATGAACTTATACTTCTTGCCTTGCATCAAGTTGCGTGAGAAACCAGTGACAAACTTCACGTTCATCCACTTGTCCTTCTTCAACTGATGGTCGAACACCAAACGAGTCAAGAACACTGCTGTGAAGAATGACACGATGATACCAATGATCCAAGTTGTAGCGAAACCACGGATAGGACCCGTACCTGTCACCAACAAGATAACACCCGTAATCAAAGATGTCAAGTTGGAGTCGAAGATGGCAGAGAAAGCGTTGCCATAACCTGCGGCTACAGCCTGCTTCATACCCTTGCCCGAACGAAGTTCCTCCTTGATACGCTCAAAGATAAGCACATTGGCATCGACGGCTGTACCCAAGGACAAGACGATACCGGCGAGACCTGGCAATGTCAAGGCAGCCTGGAAGGATGTCAAGATACCCAAAGTGAAGAACACGTTGACTATCAACGCCAAGTTGGCCATCATACCTGCTGTGACATTATACATGACAACCATGTAAATCATCAACAAGACGAAAGCAACAACAAACGAGATGATACCCATCTGGATAGACTGAGCACCAAGCGTAGGACCTACCACTTCCTCCTGAACGATACGAGCAGGAGCTGGCATACGACCAGACTTCAATGTATTAGCCAAGTCCTTGGTGTCCTCGATGGTGAAGTTACCTGTAATCTGCGAGCTACCACCGTCTATCTCACCGTTGACACGAGGAGCAGAATAAACGACACCATCCAAAACAATGGCGATAGCCTTGCCTACATTGGTCTTGGTCATCTGTGCCCACTTACGAGCACCTTCTGTATTCATCTTCATGCTTACGCAAGGAGCGCCACTCGTTGGCTCAAACTCATCCTTGGCATCGGTGATAACATCACCCTCCAATGGAGCACGGCCTGTGGTGGTGGTCACCTTCAAGGCATGAAGCTCATAGATATTCTTAACATTCAGGTGGTCGGCTGGCTTAGCACTCCAAAGCAACTTCAAGTCTGAAGGCAACACCTGCTTAGCTACGGCAGAGTAAATCAACTTGTTGATAGCAGCAGTATCACGAACACTCGCATAACCTACAGTACTCAAGCTCTGACCGCCTGTCAACTGCAAACGAGCCAACAATGGGTGAGCCTTGATAGCAGCTTCATTCTGAGCCTCGGCACTAAGTTTAGCTTTATTGTCATCCCCCTTCTTGAGGTTCAACTTAGGAGCAGCCTTCGTTGGCTCTGCCTTGGCAACCTCCGCCTTTGCAGTATCTACAGCTGCTGAATCTTTTACCTCTGCAGCGTCATCGCCGTTGGCAAGGCGTGTATCGAGTTGCTGGAGATAAGGAGCAATCTCCTCTGAGTTGTAAGTCTCCCAGAACTCAAGGTTAGCACTACCCTGAAGCATCTTACGCATACGCTCTGGCTGGCTGATACCAGGCATCTCGACCATGATACGTCCCTGCTGACCTTCCAACTTCTGGATGTTAGGCTGAACAACACCGAACTTATCAATACGAGTACGAACAACATTGAATGAGTTGTCGATAGCGTCCTGTACCGTCTCACGGATAGCCTTTTCAACCTCCGAGTCACCACTCTGAGGAGAGACCTTGCCTTGCAACTGTTGGGTTGCGAAGACTTCTGCGAGTTTATGACCAGGTGCGCTCTTGTGATAAGCGTTAATGAAAAGTGACACAAAGTCACCACCGTTAGCTTCCTCTTGAGCTCTAGCTTCCTTCATGGCATTGGTAAAACCAGCGTCGGTCTTGTGATCGGCGAGGTTTTCAATTACATCAGGTACAGAAATCTCAAGAATTACATTCATACCGCCCTTGAGGTCAAGTCCAAGACCAATCTGAGTTTCCAAGCAATTCTGGTAAGAATAAACACCCAGGTACTTCACAGAATCCTTGTAGTCCTGTTGAGCGATAGGGTCTTTGATCTTTGCTGCCTCACTGTCATAGTAGCTGGTAGCCACCGAGAAAGACAGATAGAAGATGCTTGCAAGCGTCAATAAGACGGCAACACAAATTACAATTCCTTTGTTTTGCATTTCTATTATTGTTATTAATTATTTATTTTTCTTTGTATAATTTCTTCATTGTCAACATAATGACGTGCAAAAATAAGCATTTTTTTTCTTATATAAGAATAATTTGCTCCTTTTTTGCTATTTCGGCCGTTTTTTTAGATAACAAATGATTGGATAATGGTCGGAAGCCTTGATTTTATCGTCTATTTTGCAGCCATATGGTTTCCAGGCATCACTACACATGACATTGTCTATCCTAACGAAAAATCCCGCATGGTGATAGCTGATGCCCGGGCCGTTTCCACTTGCCACATAACAATCGGTCAGACCTTTAGCAATGGTGCGATGGGCATACGATATCGGACCGTCATTGAAATCGCCGCAGAGTATTATGCTCATGCCTCGATGCTGTTCTATATACCTTGCGATAGCCTCTGCCTGCACGGCACGCTTTTGAGTTGCCTCCCCCAGCTTGACCACCAACGTCTTGGATGTTTGCTCTGCCGTATCCGTTTCGAGTTTTCCCTTGATAAGTTCCTTGAAATGGGCGCGTTCCTCCAGAGTCAAGCCCGTTGTTTCCAAGTGATTGTTGATCAGCAACACCTTCTCCTTCCCTATCTTCAACTGGTAAGCCACACTGAGATTACCAGCCGAAGGATAAGGTATGCGCTCCTTGGAAAGAATGGGGTACTTACTAAAAATGCCAACGGCGTTGCTTCCGCTCGGATGAAAGGTTGTGTCACGGTAAGCATAGATTGGTTTCAGGATGCTATCTACCTGATTAGTAACCTCCCAACTACTACAAACTTCTTGCAGACAGACTATGTCGGCATCCTGCTGCTTGATGTATCTGACTATCGGGTTAATGCCATCCTCGTCATTTTCCCCCTGCGCATACGCCCAAGTATTGAAGGAAAGAACCTTAATCGCCCCGTCGGGAACTTCTGTCGAAAAGTTCAAGGGCACATAAGTTCTCACGGGCACATAACACACCACGAAGCCCAAGAAAGGAATCAAGGCGTAACGAGGTTTAAACAACAACCAAAACACCAAGAAGCCTATATTGGCAAAGAGGAAAACGGGAAACAGCAACCCTATATTCGACAAAGAGGGAAAACTCTCTGGCCGCAAATGATCGGAGTAGCCTACAAGAAAGAGGATGACAATGGTGGCTATATTAGCACCCGCTATCATCCTTACCGTAAATTGCTTTAGTTCCTTAAACATATTGGTTTTTCTTACTCAAAATGCCATTTCTTGTCCTTTATTTCTTACTTTGGTCAAAAAGAGTCTGCTTTTCCTCCTTGGTCAAACTATCATAGCCACTTTTGCGTATCTTGTCCAAGATACGGTCAATTTCTTCTTGGGCGGCACGCTTTCGAGCGTTATAATCCCAATCTTGTTGATGACTTTGGTAAGAGTTGTCACGAGACTGATAGGAATCATTGCGAGTGAAAGTAAACTTTTGGCGATTACGCTTTCCTCCCAACATATCTCTCATCCTCTCGAAAGCATCCTTGGCACTGCTTCCATGATAGCCATCCACCTGTTTACGCCAATAGCGTATCATAAAGAAGCCAAAGACCATACCACCCAAGTGAGCGACATGGGCTACACCATCCCCCGTGGTCATCATGGCAGAAAACAACTCGATGGCAGCATAACCTATCACAAAGTATTTAGCCTTGATAGGTACGGGCAACGGGAAAATGAAAATACGCTCCTCCGGAAAAATCATTCCAAAAGCAAGCAAGATGCCATAGATGGCGCCAGAAGCACCCACCGTCGTCCAAGCATTGAGCACAGAGGCGCTGTTGCGAGCGACACCCCAAACATCACCTATCCCAAATCCTGGCAACTGTTCGGAAGCCATCAGATAGAACTGGACAAACTGCGCCAACTCTTGGAACAGACCAGCTCCAACACCACAAGCAATGTAATAAAAAAGGAACTTCTTCGCCCCCCACACTCGTTCCACGACACAGCCAAACATCCAAAGGGCAAACATATTGAAAATAATATGTTCAAAACCACCATGCATGAACATGTAGGTAATCAACTGATAAACCTGAAAATCCGAAGCCAAGAAGAAGTGTAACCCCAGAAGTTCATTGAGCATGTAATTACCCGAGGCATCCTTACCCAACACATAGGTCAGCAAGAAAGCCACAACGTTCACTACCAACAAGTTCTTTGTCACAACAGGTATATTGCGCATAATCTAAATCTTTATCTGTTTACGAAATTTGGGACAAAATTACGAAAAATATCCGTGATAACGCTATAAATTAGGCATATTACACTTAAAATTCAATAAAATCAGTAATTTTCTTCTTTTTTTGTTGCATTTTTAAAAGGAATGTCCTATATTTGTAAGCAAATTTGGCAAAGAAACAAATAATACTAATCATTTAATAAAGAAAAATTATGAACAAGACAGAATTGATCGACAAGATTGCAGCTGGCGCTGGTATTAGCAAGGCTGACGCAAAGAAAGCTCTCGACGCAACAACAAATGCGCTCAAGGAGGCTCTCATTGCTGGTGACAAAATCCAGTTGGTAGGTTTCGGCACCTTCAGCGTAAACGAGCGTCCTGCTCGTGAGGGCATCAACCCTGCTACTAAGGAGAAGATTCAGATTGCAGCTAAGAAGGTGGCTAAGTTTAAGGCTGGTGCCGAGCTTGCAGACGCGCTCAACGCTTAATTTGTAAAAAATAACTCAAACAATAAATAAAGGGCAGTCCTCTTGGATTTCCCTATTTTATTAGAAAGCCAAGCAAATGAAACCTTTGCTTGGCTTTTTCTTTTTTCATACCTTTTTATTTAGGTTGCTTGCCGATATAAGCCAAGATACCACCATCCACATAGAGGATGTGACCATTCACTGCGTTAGAAGCGTCGGAAGCCAAGAATACAGCTGGGCCTTCCAACTCCTCAGGATCCAACCAACGACCAGCAGGAGTCTTGGCGCAGATGAAACTATCGAAAGGATGACGGCTACCGTCTGCCTGACGCTCACGCAATGGAGCTGTCTGTGGAGTTGCGATATAACCAGGACCCAAGCCATTGCACTGGATATTGTACTCGCCATACTCAGAACAGATGTTACGTGTCAGCATCTTCAAACCACCCTTGGCAGCTGCGTATGCAGACACCGTCTCACGGCCCAACTCACTCATCATAGAACAGATGTTGATAATCTTGCCATGTCCCTTCTTGATCATACCTGGTAGCACAGCCTTAGACACGATGAAAGGAGCATTGAGGTCGATGTCGATAACCTGCTTGAAATCCTCCACAGACATCTCTGTCATAGGGATACGCTTGATGATACCTGCATTGTTCACCAAGATGTCGATAACGCCGAGTTCCTTCTCGATGTCGGCCACCATCGCCTTCACCTGTTCCTCGTCGGTTACATCGCAGATATAGCCCTTGGCTTCAATACCCTTAGCCTTGTAATCAGCCAAAGCCTGATCCATGTGATGCTGGCTACGGCAGTTGAAAGCAATCTTAGCACCAGCCTTGGCATAAGCCTCAGCGATAGCAAAACCGATACCGTAAGCGGCACCTGTCACGAGGGCAACCTTGCCCTCCAAAGAGAATAGTTTTGAAAAGTCCATTTTGTCTTATTGTTAATTGTTCGATTTGTTTCTTGCTTAGCAGTGCCACCTGTTGCCACTGCTTTTCATTGCAAAGATACAAAATCTTTTTGAATATTACCATTATATGGTACGAAAGATTCTATCTTTTTACTTATTTTCTCATTTCGTGGACTTCTTTTGTCTATTTTTCTCATTGTCAGCCCTTCTAATAGTCTATCTTCACGTCCAAGGTCTGTTCTATGATTTCCACCACCTGCGGAATAGAGTCTATACAGAAGTCGCCCGACAATCGCTTATGATTGTTGGATGAACTGAACTTCACACCATGACAGTTCTCTGACAACACCTCCAGCACCTCGGGCAATGGCGTATCATCGAAATGCAACTGATGGGTAGCCCAAGCCACATCATTGATGTCATAATCAGCCGATAGTTCTGGTCTTTCTGCACCATTCAAGAGTCGTGCTCGCTTTCCTTTCGTCAAGAACACACCCTTTTGGGAGTCACGAGCAGCAAACAACACCTTTCCACTCGTCACCATGACCTCAGGAACATCCGTTCTTTCATCCACCATGAACTGAGTTCCGAGCACTCTCACATGTCCTCGCTCGCCTATCACATCAAAAGGATGTAGCTCGTCGTGCTTTACTTGATAGTAAATGCAACCTTTCATCTCTACTTTTCGACAGTTGCCTTCTGAATAAGAAAGAGACGAATAAGGAGATAATGTGACATGGCTACCATCCGGCAAGTCGTATGCCATCACCTGCCCTGCAGTCTTCAAGACTGTTGTCTTCGGCATCAAGAGCGTATAAGCACCCACTGCCACCAATATCAAGAAGGATGCAGCAACGGCAATCCATCGCAAGCGACGAATATGACGAGAATGCGGAATGGCAACAATATTCGATGAAGAGCTATGAGATTCCTCACAATTTCCACTGCCCACTCTATCCTTTACCTTTCGCAATGCTTCTAGGGTATTCAACTTGCCTGATTGGAAATACCGAAGTACAAAATCTTGTTCGTTCTTATTTGTTTTCATGATTTATCCCTCCCTTTAAGAGTTTTACTTTTTATTTCTTTGTCCTGTTGTACTTTTATCAAAACTGACCTGTGATAGAGGCGAAGATGGTATTGGTATGCTTAAACCTGTCTATACCATTATACCTTTTGCCATTGGTGTATCGGATATTGTTTCGACAATACTCCATGTTATAATTGCTTGTCACCCAACCCAAAGAAAGGAAGGCATCTCCTGCACGGAAAGTCAGAGCAGACTTCACACGCCAAAAGAACCATTTTCCGCCATGATTTCTCACCGAACGGCTAACGACGTTCTCTCCATTCATGCTATTCCAAAAAGATGCCGGATGCCCAACCCCATAACTATCCTTGACTTCATCAAAAGTTACCCTGTCATTGACAGGAAGCACAGACAAGCAAAGGCCAGGGTCGCAATGCAGCATCAAGCCCGAACTATGCCGATTGTTAAGCCACAAGGTAGGCGTGCGGAAAGCCAAGCTTGGGTTCAAGTTGATTTTTGTAACTCTATTTGGATCATATTCCTCATATCCATTTGCATCCTTCAGACTTTCCACCAAAGGTTTTCCACCACGGTCGTCATTCCATTCCAGTCCAAAAGAGATACCAACATAAGTAAGAGGATAATAGGCTATCGTCAGTTCCACCATATAGCTATCATTATTCGCTCCACAAAAACCGGCTACTATACCTGCTTCAAAGCGCAACAGTTTACTGTCTTGCTGCCTCTTCTTGCGATTAACCATCTCTACACGTTGCTCGAACGTGAGCGAATCCTTCACCGAAGTCACCGTGTCGTTGAGAGGTTGATAAGCCTTTATTTCTCTTGAAGCAGAAGCAACAGTCTCCTGTGCCTTACCTTCAAAGGCAAGGCACAGGAGGCCCAATAATATAACAACTTTTCTCATCATATCCTTACTTGGTATATATTCCACCTTGATTATCCGATGGCAATGGAGCTATAAACTTAGCAGACTCACTAACATGATATCCAGCCACGACCCCGAATCCCCCTTTTACGTTAGAGTAAGTAGGTGTTACCTGCATCAACCCTACATCTGCCCAACTATTGCTCTGCGCATCGTTGACACTCTTCAAGAAGCGATAGTACTCTGGAGTAACCTTATATAAATCCACTGCATAAGTATAGCCATACAAATCATCCCAACCATTATAATTATAATAAGAATGTGATAACAGGTCAAGATGAAGCGTGTAAGACTGCCCATTTATCATACGATCATTAAAAACATAAGCATTATCAAAGTACTCATAATAATCCATACCAAAATCATCATCAAGCTTTGATCTCTTATTCAATATAGGCTCATCTTCTGTCAGCAACATCAAATCTGTAGTTTCCCAAGCCAAGCTATCAAAGTTCCAAACATATTCGTTAGAGCACGCTTGGAAATCACCATAATTATAAACATAGACCGTATCTTGCTCTCCTGTTTCCCATTGACGAATACCTACAGCCATTCCTTCTTTCCGAATCTGCCGAACCTTCACAGAATAAAAATCATGCGAGGAAGCCTCATCACGGAATGTTGCCTCAATCCTATCCACCATAGAATAGCCATCCGAAGCCTTTAACCCCATTTTGACATTAGCTATTGCAACATCTATCTTTTGAGGGATGTAGGTTGATGCTATGACATCAGGAAAACCTGGTGCTGAAACTTGGATAGTAATTTCATCACCTGCTTTCTGTTTACCTACAACATAATATTGCCCAACAAGTCGAGAAAGACCGTCCTCGTCCCTAGTCTTGGAAAACGCTTTCGCCTCTTGTTTACTTTGGATACACTTAACGGATTGTTCAATACCATTAACCTTATATACGACATGGGCATCTATCGGTTTGCGAGAAAGCCCTTCAACATATCCTTTACTAGTCGCAACGGGCAAACTTCTCGCCACAACGACAAGCGTAGTATCTCCTTCTGTCGGAAAACTATACACCACCAATCGAGAGGTATCCTGTAATTTCTCTATATCAAAATCATCTTTGCATGCGATTAACACCAAAGACGAAAATATGAGACTAAGCACTCCATATATAATTGTTCTCATTTTCCTTGTTATTATTTAAAATTTTATCGTATAGCTAAATGAAGGCAATGTCGGGATAAAGCCTTTACTTTTTGCAATGAATCGTTCTGTCCTCACATCATAATCCACCTTGACATACATCGAATTCAAATGACAGTAAGCATTATAGATGCTCAGATTCCAGATACGTTCATGCCCATGCTTCGTTACATGACGGAAGTCAAACCCAAGATCCAAACGATGATAAGCAGGAAGCGTCAAGTTATTGGGGATTGGATAAACGTATGATGCTCCATTCCACCAACTGCCTAGATAATGCCCATCGCCACCAGGCAAGCTTGGCAATGCAGCCAACTGGGTTGGCACCGTGGCATGATTGCCTGTATGATAATTCCATACAGCAAAGCAGCTCACTTTCTTGTTAAATGCATACCGTAAAGACAGATTCAACTTGTGACGATTATCAAACTTGTCGTAGTACCAATCTTGATAGAACTCTTCGTATTTACGCTTATTCCAAGAGAGGGTATAGGCTGCACTCAACGTCAAGTGGCTAGTACGATAAGTTGCATCCACTTCAACTCCATAAAAGACACCTTTTCCATCCATCACTTGTTCATCCCAACGCTCCGCTGGCGGTTCAACCCCTAACCAGTTACTATATTGCAACAAGTGTTTGGACAACTTATAATAGCCTTCGAGCGAAAGAAGCCAATGGCTATTGGGCTGCGCATAAACACCAGCTGCAAGCTGATAAGAACGCATCGGCTTCAAGTCCTTGGTTGTGGGCGCCCAATAGTCTGTAGGTAAGTCAAGATAACTATTTGAAATCTTATGTACATATTGGCTCATTTGGGTAAAAGAAGCTTTCAGCGACACCTCATTATTCAACTGATATTTCAAGGCAAAGCGAGGGTCGATATTGAAGAAACTCTTGTCACTGATATGGAAAAGGCTCGCATTGAAGCCTACATTCATGCTCCACTTGCTGCTGATACCGATTTCATCCTCTGCGTATGCCGACCACTCATGCGCCACATGGCGGTTACTACTGTTCACACGGATAGTATCCCCATTCGGATTTCCATTTGTGGAATAGTCAAGTTGCATTGCTGTCTGTGGACGGAAAAGGTGCATGGTATAGTCGTGCCCGAAACGAATATGACGAAGAGGGTTTGGATGATAATCGAAAGCCGTACGATAACCAGCATCATATATTGTCGAGGTATAACCATGCTCCAAATGACTCCAAACCGTTTCGTTATTAGTCTGTGGATTGATATCACGGTCATCATCCAAGGTATAGAGCTTGGAACGATTATGGGTATATACCGCTGTAAAGTTGGCAAAAAGTTTTGGAGAGAAAAGATAGTTCCAATTGAGCGCGACATTGAAATTGCCCCAATCCAACTGTGTCTTCGTCAATTCCGTGTTGTACATATTTCCCGCTTGGTAATCTTCGCTTTTGCTTTCATTCAAATCATCCCTCACATCCCAACTATCCTTGCCATGATAAATACTCAAGTCTATCTTGGAACGATTGCTGAAACGATGGGTCACCTTAGCATTCAAATCCATGAAATAATAACCAATGGATAGTTTTTCGTCTTTATCAGAAAAAGCCTTAGTCAAGGGACGAGACAACAAATCCATCCATGAACGGCGCATACCTATATTATAAGAGGTCTTGCCTTTCTTGATAGGTCCCTCAAACTGTAGGCTTGCATCGAGCAAACCTATGCGATAGGCCCCATGAAAGTGCTCCATGTTGCCATCCGCCGTGCGCACATCGACCACGGAAGATAGTCTTCCTCCATACCTGGCAGGAAAACCGCTCTTGTAGAAATCCACATTCTTCACCACATCGGCATTGAAACTGGAGAAGAGACCGAGGGCATGATTGGTATCATAAAGTGGCGTGCCATCGATAAGGAAAAGGTTCTCATCGCCATTACCTCCATGCACATAAAGACCACTTGCCAACTCCTGTCCCTCTGCCACACCACTTACTCGCTGCAAGGTCTTGACCACATCAGGAGAGGACATCAAGGAAAACTCCGTCTTGATGTCCTTATTGGAAAAAGAACGCTTACCAGTTTGCGTGGTAAGAAGCGGAGAGTTGAGGTCGCCATCTACTACGACCTCAGGAAGCTTGCCGTCTGCATGAAGCGACATATTATAATGTATATCCTTAGCCAAGTTCATCTTTTCCACCTTGTCGGCATACCCCACATAAGAAAAGCGCAACTGATGCTCGCCCTCAGGCAAAGTCAGCGAATAAAAACCATATTCGTTGGTGGTCGTACCGATGCCATGCGTCAAGTCATAGACCGTAGCGTTAATCAGCGACTCGCCACTCTCATCACGGACATATCCGCTGAGAGTGTGGCGACGCTGAACCTGCTGAACTTTGTGATTTATATTCGAGTGAGATGTAGATATTTGTTGTTGTAGCTTTCGTTTTAATATCACATAGTTAGCATTGATTGTATATTCGATACCTGTTTTTTCAAACAAAGCCTTCAACGCTTTCTTTACCGACAAGCGTTTGAGGTCTGGTCCCACATACTTAGAGTCAACAGGGATTGACGAATCATACACAAAATTGATTTTCTTTGTTTGATGAAGCCATTCCATCTGCTGACGGATGGTGGTAGTGGAAGTCTGTGCCTCCACTACCCTTGTCATTTCACCCGACAACTCAGCCTGTCCAGCGACAGGCATGGTCAGAATTGAAAGTGCTATCATCAGTTGATTAACCTTCATAACTGTCATTCTTTATATAATATACGTTTACAATTTCCTTTGTCTTTGCAGCTATAACGCAATTATTAAAGAATCCCCCCATTGAAAAATGCTAAAATATAGAAAAAATCCTCTTTTTTACCTCTCAACGTCTTCAAAGCCTTGGAAATCTAATGCTCAACCGTCTTTTCCGACAGCCCAAGTTCCTCCGCTATTTCCCGATAAGTCATGCCATCTCGCTTGCTCATCAAGAAGATTTCTCGGCAACGGTCGGGTAATTGTTCGATAGCAGTCCATAATTCCGCCTCTCGGAAAGAACTATCTACAGCTTGCTCATCAGAAATCATCCCCGACAAGTCGGAAGGAGAGATAATCGTTTGCGCAGAGGCATCTTTACGGCGCAAACGGTCTATGCTAGCGTTACGTACAGAAGTATAAAGAAAGCCTTTCACGTTCTCGGGAAAGAGCAGTATATCAGCTGCCCCTGCCTCCAAAGCAGCCTGTTTTCCTTTTTCGATCAATCGCACAAAACAATCTTGCACTACATCCTCTGCCTCGTCCACATCATGAAGATAATGGACGGCATAGAGACATAGCGGGCGATAATACTGCTGAAAAATGGGCTCTATCTCTTTCATAAACTACAATTTTGTCACATAAAACCTGCTGTTTTATAAAATAAAACAAAACATCCCTCCAAATCGTAAAGACCTGAAGGGATACTTTATGAATGTTGTCCCAGGCGGATTCGAACCACCACTGACAGAACCAAAAACTGTAGTGCTACCATTACACCATAGGACAATCAAACTGAATGCAAAGGTAGTGGATTTTTCTTCCACTACCAAATATTTTTAATACTTTTTGCATTTTATGTGCAAAATTCCTCACTTTTAGAGGAAATTGCCTATAAAAATGGATTATTTCACTGTAATCAAGAAGTAATTCTTCTTTCCTTTCTGTACCAAGAGATATTTGCCGTCGATGAGGTCATCGGCTGTTACCACTTGGTCAAATGCAGCAAGTTTCTCCTTGTTGAGTGATACGCCACCACCCTTGACGAGCTTACGCATCTCGCTCTTGCTAGGGAAAATCTGCATGCCCTCCTGATTGAAGAGGTCAACCGCTGCACCACCGAGCAAATTCTTGTCAAGGTCGTAGTGAGGTACGTTGGCGAAGACATCGTTCAAAGTTGCCTCGTCGAGCTGCGCAAGATTCTCCTTGGTAGCCTTACCGAAGAGAATGTTGCTGGCTGCGATAGCCATATCCAAATCCTCCTGAGAGTGAACCATCACTGTCACCTCCTCTGCCAAACGCTTTTGGAGGACACGGCGACCAGGGTCTTGCTTGTGATCCTCTACAAGTGCATCGATGGTTTCCTTGTCAAGGTCGGTGAATATCTTGATGTATTTCTCTGCATCCTCATCGCTCACATTGAGCCAGAACTGATAGAATGCGTATGGAGTAGTACGATTACTATCGAGCCAGATATTACCGCTCTCTGTCTTCCCAAACTTCTTGCCGTCTGCCTTGGTAATCAATGGGCAGGTCAAGCAGAAGCACTCGGCATCATTACCAAGTGTACGATGAATCAGCTCTGTACCTGTGGTCATATTACCCCACTGGTCATTACCACCGAGCTGGAGACGAACGCCATACTTCTGATACTGATAGAGGAAGTCGTAGCCTTGGAGCAACTGATAAGTGAACTCTGTGAAAGACAAACCGTCACGAGCCTCACCATTCAAACGCTTCTGCACGCTATCCTTCGCCATCATATAGTTGACAGTGATATGCTTACCCACCTCACGAGCGAAATCAAGGAAAGTGAAGTCCTTCATCCAGTCGTAGTTGTTGACCATCTCAGCCTTGTTAGGCTCGGTGCCATCGAAGTCGAGGAACTTAGATACCTGCTTCTTGATAGCTTCCTGGTTATGATAGAGAGTCTCAGAGTCGAGAAGATTACGCTCCTGGCTCTTGCCAGAAGGGTCGCCAATCATACCCGTGGCACCGCCGACGAGGAGATAAGGCTTATGACCACAACGCTGCAAGTGGCGCAACATCATGATACCACAAAGGTGACCGATATGGAGAGAGTCTGCGGTAGGGTCGGTACCAAGATAAGCAGACACCATGTGGGTGTTGAGGTATTCCTCTGTACCTGGCATCATCTGTGCCAGCATACCACGCCATTTCAATTCTTCAACAAAGTTTTTTGCCATCGAATGAGATTGTTTATATATTATAATATGTGTAAGGGGCCCGAATCACCTTCGGAAACTTACGGCACGGGGTCATAACCCGAACCACCCCATGGATTGCATCTTAATATTCGCCAAATAGCCAAAGCCAAGCCCTTGAAAGGTCCATGCTTCAAGAGAGCTTGCCGCGCATACTCCGAACAGGTGGGAGTAAATCGACAAGAGGGCGGTGTATAAGGAGTGATACATTTCTGATAGAAGAGTATCGGCAACACCAACAGCCAGGTCAGCAGTTTTTTCATTCCTTGACCTCCAAGCTACCCGCTATCTTCGTCAATGCCTTCGACACAGCAGCATCCACCTTAGCTGTAGGATGTATATTCCCCGACAACCAGATAAACGCAATGACAATCTTAGCATCAGGATGAGCCGACAAGGCATCGACCAAAATTGACTTGTGGAGTCTAAATCCCTCACGAAGCTGACGCTTCACCAAGTTTCGCTTGACCGCTCGTTTGAAATATCGTTTCGACACACTTGTCAGTATCTCCCACTGCGTGTCATGCTCATTTTTTCGTTTGACGACTTGGTACACCACCCTGATAGGCCACTCTTTCTTATTGCTAGAATGACCCTGGAATAGTTGGTCGATGAGCGTCTTGCTGCACAACCGTTCTTTCTTAGGCAATGTAAAAGTCTTCTGTCCAGACATGCTTATCTGCTATACCTTATTATTGTGCTGCTCCAAGAAATCCTTCAAGGCACCAGTCATAGAAGGGAACTTCTTGGATGGAGCCTCCAAGTCCAATCGGAGTCCTTCTTCCTCTACGGTCTTGGCTGTAGCAGGGCCGAAAGCACCCACAGCGATATTGCCTTGGTCAAACTTAGGGAAGTTCTTCTTCAAAGCCTTCACGCCCGTTGGGCTAAAGAACACCATCATATCGTAGTCGAAGCCCTTGATTTCTTCCTCGGTGAAGTCATTGCTAACCGTACGGTACATCACACACTCAGTATGCTTGAGATTCTTCTCGTCAAGAGCCTCCTTGATGTCATCATTATGAACACAACTCAATGGAACAAGATATTTCTCCGTCTTATGACGTGCCATCTGTGACAAGAGACCATCAATCTTACCTGTGTCGCCAAAGAACACCTTACGCTTGCGATACTGCACATACTTCTGGATATAAAGTGCGATAGTCTCTATCACACAGAAATATTTCATATCCTCTGGGATTGTGATACGCATCTCCTTTGCCAATTTGAAATAGTTATCTACTGCGTGGCGAGATGTGAAAACTACGGCTGTATAGTCGAGCAAGTTTATCTTCTGCTGACGGAACTCCTTGGCAGAAAGCCCCTCAACCTTAAAGAATGGTCTAAATACACACTCTACACCATACTCCTTCTCGATGTCATAATATGGCGACTTGTCACTAGCGGGTTTTGGCTGAGAAACTAAAATCTTCTTTATCATTTTGTCCTAAAAGTTTACTTTCAAATAATGACTAATCAAAACCAATCCTCCCCATAAGGCAAAGAGTGGTACTACTTCGAGGGCACAAAAGTACAAAATTATTTGCAAAAAAGTGCCTTTTCTTTTGAAAAAGATAATAAAACTCTTATAAAAAGACAGGATTTTGGTGATTCCTACTACTATAAGCGTATAAATGACTGCTGCTTGAAGAGAAAAGTCGAAATATGTCGTCAGCATGACAATCGGAAACAAGACCACCCCCTCACATGACACAAGGAAGAGGTAAGACTTCATCCATTGTTCATTTTTTTTCCTATCAAAGAACACCCAGCCCATCAGAGAATATAGGACCGCCTTCAACAAGAAATAGGCAGCGACACAACCTGCATAGATACTGATGACCAGATATTGGTCGATGGTAAACGTATCACTGATCGACGCCCTGGAATAGATGAAATAGCCTATGGCTATCAGCAGACAGGTCTGCAACCCCATAAACATCTGGAATCGTAACTCACTGGACGTCTCCGTGATTTCCGTCGTACCAAAGCGAGGTGTACGGAAGAATGTCTTTGCCTGACGTATGATAAACTGGCGCGACTTGGAGTATGCGACACACGCTATCAAGAAGCAGAACACCAACAAGATGGTAATGAAATCATCGCCTGCAACAGTATAAGGGATAGGGTCGCCTGCAACACCCTGCCTTCCTCCCTTCAACTCGGGATGAAACAGAGAGTCCTTCGCAAAGAAAGACTCTCGGTAGTATTGTGGCAAACTCACGTCCCGAAAACTCTTGCCAGGCTTGTGCCCTGGCAAATGAAGTGTATCTGGCATCTCACTCCAATGGATAGGACTGGGCTTGATATGCGCCCGAACCATAGAGTCTTGTTGGGCAGGCGTGGCATCCTCAGGCAACCACTTGAGAACCTGTCGCGGTGTCAGTTCCCCCGTATGCTTCAAAGACCCCTGAGCCACTTCTGCCTCAGGAGCTTCTATTGTTATCGAATCTGCTTGTTGCGTCATCCTTACTATAATTGTTTCGCCTTATGAAAGGCCAAACTCTTTCTTGATGTCTTCTACCTTATCCAATTTCTCCCATGTAAACAGTTCCACCAGCATGGTCTTGGTCTCATGATAACGACTGGTGAAAGTTTTCTCCACCACCTCATTCTTACGACCCATGTGTCCGTATGCCGCCGTCTCCAAATACATTGGCTGACGGAGTTTCAACTCACGCTCGATTGCCTTTGGTCGAAGGTCGAACATCTTGGCTATCTTGCGGGCAATCTCGCCGTCTGTCATCTTGACATTGCTACGACCATAGGTATTGACATAGATGCTCACAGGCTCGGCGACGCCGATAGCATAACTTACCTGCACCAACATCTCGTCTGCCACACCAGCTGCCACCATGTTCTTGGCTATATGACGGGCAGCGTATGCTGCAGACCGGTCCACCTTGCTGGGGTCTTTTCCAGAGAATGCGCCACCACCATGAGCACCCTTTCCACCGTATGTGTCCACGATAATCTTACGTCCTGTCAAACCAGTGTCTCCATGAGGACCACCGATGACAAACTTACCAGTAGGATTCACAAAATACTTGATGTCATCATTGAAGAGAGCCAACACCTTGTCGCCCAATTGCGCCTTGACACGTGGTATCAAGATATTGACGACATCCTCACGAATTTTGGCAAGCATCGCCTCGTCATCATCATTGCCCTGCGCATCCTTGATAAAATCATCATGCTGGGTAGATACGACGATGGTGCCTATACGCTGCGGGATATTGTCATCAGAATATTCGATGGTAACCTGGCTCTTGGAGTCTGGACGAAGATAAGTCATCACCTTGCCCTCCTTACGGATAGCTGCAAGTTCTTGCATGATGAGTTGGGCCAAATCGAGAGAGACAGGCATGTAGTTGTCGGTCTCGTTGGTTGCATAACCAAACATCATACCCTGGTCACCAGCACCCTGGTTCTCATCTTCCTCACGGCTCACACCACGGTTGATGTCATCACTCTGCTCATGGATAGCCGTCAAGACACCACAAGAGTCACCGTCAAACTGATATTCCGACTTGGTATAACCTATCTTTTTTATCGTCTTGCGAGCTATCGTCTGCAAATCTACATATTCTTCAGAACGAACCTCACCCATGATTACGACCTGGCCAGTGGTACAGAATGTCTCTATGGCGCAATGAGCACGCTCATCGTAAGCCAAAAACTGATCCAACAAAGCATCAGATATTTGGTCTGCCACTTTATCAGGATGTCCTTCAGAAACTGATTCTGACGAAAACAAATATGCCATATTTTCCTTTATTTCTTTAATTGTTGATATATCATTTATTTTGCGGCTGCAAAGTTACGCATATTTTTTCAGATAAAGTCATTTTCCCTTGAAAAAATCTACAAACAAACGAGTTTCCGCCGTCGGACATACACGTTTCATGGTTCTGACGTATGTCCGTCTTCCTGCGTTTCCCTCTGCCTCTTCTCCAGTCCTTCCCTATACTTGATGTTTCGAGGATGATGCTCCAGTATCTCGTTCCTCAAATCGGAAGTTTCCAAATGGGTGTAGATTTCCGTCGTTCCTAAGTTCTCATGCCCCAACAAGGCTTGGATGATACGCAAGTCGGCACCACCCTTGAGCAAGGCAGTCGCAAAACTATGGCGAAGTGTATGGGGGGAGATGGTTTTCTTTATGCCAGCCACCTTGGCAGCATCCTTGATCATGATCAGTATCATGGTACGAGTAAGATGGGCACCACGACGGTTCAAGAACACATAGTCTTCCTCTCCCGTCTTGATTTTCATCAAGTTGCGATCCATATACCAATAATGGAGTTGTCGGAGAGCCGTCTCCGATATGGGCACCAATCTCTCCTTGTTTCCCTTTCCTAGCACACGGACATACTTATCCTCCTCAAAAATGTCGCTCATCTTCAGATTCACAAGTTCGGTCACTCGGAGTCCACAGGAAAACAGCACCTCGATGATAGTCTTGTTACGCTGTCCTTCCCATTTCCCCAAGTCTATCGCTTCCTCTAGTCTATCCACTTCCTCCACCGACAAGTATTCGGGCAAATATTCTCCCACCTGTGGAGATGGCAACAGCTCAGTCGGGTCATCTTGCAGATAATCCTCTATCAGCAAGAAACGATAGAAAGAACGGACGCCACTCAAGATGCGGGCTTGCGACCGGGCGGTCACACCTATATCGTGCAATTCCGCTGAAAATTCCTCCAGGTCTTCGAGCTTGGCATCCAACATGCTCAATTTCTTTGATTTCAGAAATTGCAGGAGACAGCGCAAGTCACGCCGATAGGCTTCCAGCGTGTTGGATGAGTAATTACGCTCCAATTTGAGGTATCTCATATAATCCTTGATGATATTCGTGCTTGTTTTTTTGCTTGTTTCCATTTTTATTATTACCTTTGCAACGAGAAGCAGAGACATGAGGTCTGCCTTTCATCCGCAAAGTTACAAAAAAATATTCATACACACAAAAATATCAAAGAATATGAAAATACAAATCATCAACGGCCCGAACCTGAACCTTCTCGGCGTTCGTGAGCCTGGCATCTACGGAAGCAACTCTTTCGAGAGTTACTTACCTCAATTAAGGGCTAAGTTTCCTGACGTGGAAATAAAATACTACCAAAGCAACATCGAGGGAGAGCTTATCAACAAGTTACAGGAAGTAGGTTTCTCTTACGACGGGGTCGTGCTCAATGCCGGAGCCTACACCCACACCAGCATAGCCCTGCAAGACTGCATCCGCAGCTTGAAGTGCCCTGTGGTAGAAGTCCACATCTCCAATGTTCACAAACGTGAGGAGTTCCGCCATCATTCTTATATCTCTTGCGCTTGCCTAGGTGTCATCTGCGGCTTCGGATTGGCATCATACGACCTTGCCATCTCTGGCATTCTCGCACAAAAAGAAAACCAAGACTAGGCATTCGCTTTAACTCCTTTAATCCTCATCTTATGACTGAGACAGAAAGCATCGACAAATACATCCGCAACCATATCGAACCCGAGGGCGATTATCTCTACCGCCTCTACCGCGCCACCAACATCCATACGATTCATGGTCGCATGGCGAGTGGTCACATCCAAGGCAGACTTCTCAAGATGTTGGTTGAGATGATTCGTCCGAAAAACATATTGGAAGTTGGAACCTTCAGCGGTTATAGTGCCATCTGCCTAGCCGAAGGTTTGCAAGAAGGCGGCAAACTCTACACTTTCGAAATCAATGACGAGATGGAAGACTTCACCCGTCCTTGGATTGAAGGATCGGGTGTTGCCGACAAGATTGACTTCCGCATCGGTGACGCCAACACAGAGGCGCCCAAGTTGGGCATCATGTTCGACATGGCTTTTGTCGATGGCGACAAACGCACCTATCTGGAGACTTACGAGATGGTGCTCGGTATCCTAACCCCAGGAGGTTACATTCTTGCCGACAACACCCTTTGGGATGGTCATGTCATCGACCCAGCCTACGACCGTGACCACCAGACTCAAGGCATCCGCAAGTTTAACGACTTCATTGCCCAAGACCCTCGTGTCGAGGTGGTCATCTTGCCTTTGCGAGATGGCTTGACACTTATCAGAAAAAGATAAGCAATGGCAGCGCCCCTCTAAGGGTGTTGCCATTGTTTGTTCTCATTTCACGATAATAGCACACCCATCGTTAGATACTCCCTCACCAGAGATATGCAAATTCTTGCAAGTTCCATTGTTATAGAATTGTATCGTTGCCTCTCCATTCTCATCCAACTGTAGGTCTGGATTCCAATAGAGCGTACGGCGGAAGTCATGCTCTGGATGTGACTTCAAATAGTTTGGCTGACGATAAGGTAGAAGTGAGGAGAAACCAGAAACTTTCAAATAGCGAGTATGTGGAATTTGATTATATTTCAAATACTTGTCCCACTCATGGTCAGTATCAGAAATCATACAAGCCACCAAAGAAGGATACATGGATATACTTGAATAATCACTTCGTCTAGGTAGATGATTCTCCAACGCCAAACCTGAATTCATAACATTCAATTCATCAGCAGAAGCTGGACTTCCTGAGTCGAGATAAGAGTAATATCTACAAGCAAATTTGTCAGAGCGAAGTATTACCTCTTTATATTTTGTAATGTTCGTAAAATTGCTCTTCACTATTCTGCCAACAAGAACAGCTGCCCCATCATCCCTATAGGAATCCTCCACCTTTATAGCTCCCATCTTTCCGATTTTTTTGCAGAGATATGGCTGCGCCAACAAGCCACAAGAAATATGCACGTTAGGAAATGACGAGGTCACGGCATTCCCTTCCTCATTGGCAAGTCTATCCATCGCTTTGATTAAATCCAAACGTACAGAGCTGAACTGAGACTTCGGGTGTTTCAAACGTTTGACGCTCACATTGCACCCTCCCACTTGGACAACATTCTGCCATTTCAACTCATCCTTGGTATATTTTCGTAGGACAGGACTTGGGGCTTCAGTTACCATGAATCTTGTCTGAATAGAACTGTCAGTAAGTTGCACAAATTTTAACTGCAAATAGGCATCACCCATAAATTTACCTAGACAAGCGGCAAAAGCCCCCTGTTGGTCAGTCGTGACCTTTGTCTGAGAATACCCATTTGAAAGGAACAAGGTTGGAGTCAACTCATGTTGAGCCATCGCCTCGATAAGACTTTTTTGTTGAGACTTTTTGATGAGACATTCTGCATTTCCATAAACCGTAATACCTTGCTCTGGCAGATATACCTTGCTTGCATTTGAGGTAGGATTAGAGAATACTGCCGAAACAAAATCAACCAGCCTCCTGTTGCTATCTTTCATGAAGTTGTCACCATCCAAGACAGACAGAGACACACGCTCTCCAGGATGTCCATTCAGCTTGACTGTCACGACTCCATAAGGCATGATGGAAGAAGTATCGTAGGAAGCGGAGACGATTTGTACTTCGGTCTGGGGATTGTTTGCTGTAGGCGAAACACCATCGACACATTCCAATCCTTTATGGACAGAACATTTACGACCATCCATATTACGAATCTCTCGCTTGCGAATGGCCAAATTTGTGTATTGCCCATTCTTTACTTGCTCATATACAGGCACCACCTGAGAAAAACAGTTTGTCTGCCCTTCATTCTGCATATAACGAGTGTAAGCACGAATTTCATACAACCCCGACAAGAGAAGCGGACGCAGATAAACATCCCCAGCACAACGACCATTAGACAAAGGATAAGTACGTCTTTCGACAACATAACCTTCTGGAGCCATCATTTCGATATACAACACCTTGCTCTTATCTGTCAATCGCTTGGTATCGGTATCCATAACATATGCAGACAATCTCAGCGTATCACCCAAGAAGTAAGCCGAGTTGTCCAAATGCAGATAAGCTTTTTCTCCTGCACGTAAACAAGTAGAGCTTGCGAGCAGGAGAAATAACATTAAAAGTCTCATTACTCCTGTCATAATTCCAAAGGTTTAGCCTTGAACCGGCATAGAGACACTGTTTCTATAAGACAAACGTTCTACGGCATAACCATAGGCAGTTGTTGCCGAAAAACTAAAAGTATAGGACAATGAGTGTTCGCCAACTTCATAAGAAAAACCACTCTCAGAAATCCACCAGCCATAAGGGGAATTGATAGACTTAACATTTCCTATAACCTCCCCATCACCATTTGATTCAACATTTGCCCATTTTACTTCATACTCAAAAGTACAAGAATAACCATTCCCACTAAGACTTCCAGTACCGTAATGATATCCTGAATAAGTTTTTTTGTTGGGTTTAATAACTTCTTTGCCACTATTATAACCTGAATTATTCATAGGCATAAAAAAAGAATAAGCCTAAAACGGATTCTCATTTATTGAGTACAAATGGTAGCACCTCGAAAGGAACTACCATTTGCAAGTTTGTCAGCCAAGAAGTCTTTTACTCAAATATCTCACAGGATACCATACTGACAGCCAACCTACCGCCAACACGGTAACAAAGATGATTGCCACATCGGCGTAGTGGACGCTCACTGGATAGGCATCGACGATAAACGAGCCGGCAGAATCGCCAAGCTTGACAAAGCCATATTCCTGCTGCAAAAGACAGAGGAGCAAACCAATACCGATACCGATGACGGCGCCGATGGCTGAGATCATCCTTCCCTCAAAGAGAAAGACACGAGCTATCTGCTTGTCGCTGGCGCCCAGATTCCTCAATGTCACCACATCATCTTTCTTGTCAATAATCAACATGGAGAGCGAGCCGATGATATTGAAGCAAGCCACTACCAAGATAAAGGTCAAGAAGATATAAGCCATCAGCTTCTCTATAGACATAATCTTAAAGGTGTCTTCTTGTTGCTCAAACCTGTCCAGCACCTTATACTTATCGCCTGCTATCTGCTGCATCTCCTTCTTGACTGCATCCAAATCACTCCCTTGCTTCAGTCTCAACTCCAGTGAGGAAAGCATACCTTGCTGACCGAAGAGGTTGCGGGCGAAGGTGATGGATGTCAAGATATAGTTCTTGTCATAGCGGGCTTGTCGCACTGAGAACAGCACACCAGGACTATTCAAGGAATCGACCACAAAGCCATTCCCAGGATTGGTCATGTCCAACTGTCCTTCCTTCATCGGAGCATAGATTTTCAAGTAGCCATCCCACTGTGCGCCAACGCCCAACGTCTGCGCCAACCGAATGCCTAACGTTCCATACTCCAAGTTGGCGACATGAAGCGTGAAGTCACCATCCCCATAAAGGATGTCATTGATATGTGACAACTCCGAAAAATTGTCATCCACGCCTTTGACCATCACCATCGCCTGCTTGTCTTGGTAAACCGCCAAGGCCTGGTCTTCCACGCTTTCCGTCGCCACATCCACCTGGGGCAGCTGACGTATCTTTGTCAAGACGGGGTCGTCGCAAGGAGCCGTCTTACCCTTCACAGGAACAATCTCCAACTGTGGGTCAAAGCTCGTGAACAAGGTTGCCACCAAGTCGTGGAACCCATTAAAGACACTCAGCACAATGACCAATGCCATCGTTGCCACGGCGACACCTATGGCAGAGATGGTACTAATCACATTGATGGCATGGGTGCTCTTTTTAGAAAAGAGATACCTACGAGCTATAAAGAAAGGAAAATTCATTTTACCCTCTTTTTTACGTTGTTACCTTTTTACTTTTTCAACAGTTCGTCGATGCGCTCCAGATAGTCCAGGCTATCGTCCAGGAAGAAGCGAAGCTCCGGGATGATACGCAACTGGTTTCTCACCTTCTTGCCCAGGTCATAGCGGATGGTCTTCTCGTTGGCAGTGATATTCTTCAATATCTCCTCGCCTTTTTCCGAAGGGAACACACTGAGATAAGCCGTGCAGATACTGAGGTCTGGGCTGATTTTCACTTTAGTCACACTCACCATGACACCACGCATCATGCGGGTCTGCGACTGAAAAATAAGACTCAACTCCTTCTGGAGGAGTCTTGATATACGGTTTTGTCTTGTTTCTTGCATAATTTATCATTTATAAAGTTGTCATTTATTCCAGATCGACGTGCTTGACATCCACCTTTTCATGGAGGAATATCTGCGCCGATTCCTTGAACTTATCCTCACTTTCAGTTGTCAGATACCGGCAAGTACCTTTCTTTGTTATCATATTTTCCATGGCTTTATGCCGTTTCAGATACTGTTTCAAGCTCTCTGCGACATACATTCCCTGTGGCACGACCCTCACACCGTCGGGAAGGTTTTTCACAATGCTGTTCATCAGCAGAGGATAATGCGTACAACCCAAGATAATGGTGTCGATGTCTGCATCTTTTCGCATCAACTGGTCGATGCGTTTCTTGACGAAATAATCGGCGCCAGGACTATCCGCCTCATTCGCCTCCACAATGGCAGCCCAGAGCGGACAAGCCACGCCGCTCACCTTGATGCCCGGCCATAGCTTACCTATCTCCAAGTCGTAGCTCTGACTCTTGATGGTTCCCTCCGTAGCCAGCAAGCCGATGTGGTTGTTTCTGGTGATATTTCCTATCACTTCCGCCGTAGGGCGGATGATACCAAGCACACGCCTGTCAGGGTCTAGTTCTGGAATATCACGCTGTTGGATGGAGCGTAAAGCCTTTGCCGAAGCAGTGTTACATCCCAAGATAACGAGATGGCACCCCATGGAGAAGAGTTTCAGCACAGCCTGACGGGTGAACTTATACACCACCTCGAAAGAGCGCGAACCATATGGAGCGCGAGCGTTGTCGCCCAAATACATATAGTCGTACTGAGGCAACAGTTGGCGAAGTCCATGCAGAATGGTCAGTCCACCATAGCCGGAATCAAAGATTCCTATCGGTCCGGGATTAGAAGGCAGCATCATTTCAAGTTCTCCTTAAGCAGCTCTGTCACGTCCTCACCTTGCTCAGCATCCACATAAGGCAGGGTGTCATTGTCAGAATTGACAATAAAAGCATAGCCCTTCGCCTTTCCTATCTTCTGCAAAGCCTCCTTGATTTGCTTTTTCAAGGGAGCGTACGCCTCCTCTTCCGCTTGTTTAAGCAATCGTTCCGAATCGGCTTTGAACGCCATGTTCTTAGCCATCAACTCACGAAGCTCCGCCTGTCTTTTCTCCAAGATAGAAGGAGCAAAATTGCGCTGGCCGTCCAAGAACTCCTCATACTTGCTATTAAACTCGTCCTCCGAACGTTTGGTCTCAGCATCATACTTCAATCGGAGGTCGTCCATATTATGCTTGGCTATCGCATAACCAGGCATAGTATGAAATACTTCATTGAAACTGAAATAGCCGAAACGCTGGGCAAAAGAGGTCATTGGCATCAATGCCAAAGCCATATAAAGAAATATCTTTTTCATCATGAGAAATAGCTTTTAATATATAAATCAGGAACGCACGTACCTTAAATAAGATATGAAAAGAGAAACAAGGGCAAGCACTTGTGCCTGCCCTCACCACTATATGCGTAGGATAATAATTACTTATTCAACTTAGCCTGTACATCCTTTGTCACGTCAATGACGTTGGTACCCATATATACAGCAGCACCTTCCTCGAAGATATAAGTATAGTTGCCAGCCTTGCCCACAGCATCGATGGCTGTACGCACCTTCTCCACGATAGGCTGCATCAGCTCGCTGCTCTTCTTCTGCAACTCCTGCTGACCATCCTGGTAAGCCTGCTGAATCTTCTGCTGGAGAGTCTGCAATTCTGTTTCCTTCTGCTGCTTGGCTGTTGCGTTCATGGTGCTCTGACCCTTCTGATACTCGTCTGCCTTGCGGTTGAACTCATCCTGCATAGACTTCAAGTCGTTCTCCTTCTGCTTCTGGAGAGCTTCCATCTCGCCGTTAGCCTTTGCCACGTCTGGCAAAGACTGCATAATCTGCTGGGTGTTAACCTTGCCAAACTTCTGTGCCATCATTGTCATTGGTGCACAGAGCATCAACATTAAAATAAGCTTTTTCATCATTTTATTCTTTTTAATTATTAATTCTGAATTGTGACCGAAGGACTCTTACATCCTCCCTTTTATAACTCTCGGCTGCAAATATACGACTAATTATTGGAATAACCTAATTTTTGCAGCACTTCGTTGCTAATATCTATCTTTGGAGAGCCAAAAATGATACCGGCATTGCTCGCTCTGTCCAAAACGAGCGAATAACCGCGCAAGTCGGAGATTTCTTTCACGGCATTATAGATTTCTTCCTGGATAGGAGTCATCAACGCCTCGCGCTTCTTGTAGAGTTCACCCTCCGGCCCGAAGTATTTCTTCTTCAGGTCGCTGGCTTCCTTCTCCTTCTGCATGATGGCGTCTTGCTTCGTCTTTTTCTGCTCTTGCGAAAGGAAGACCACCTCGTTCTGGTAGTTCTTATACAAGGTGCTAGCCTCCAAGGTGATGGCCTCCACCTCAGCCTGCCACTTCTTGCTCACCTGATTGAGCTGCTCGTTGGCACGCTCATAGGCCGGCACATTCTTCAAGATGTACTCCATATCCACCAAAGCGTATTTTTGTGCATTTGCCGTGATGGCTGCCACAGCCATCATCAGCATCAATACGATCTTCTTCATTCTATATCCTCCACTAATGAATTGTTCACTCTTCGTTCTTCACTCTTCACTTAACTTAGAACTCCTGACCCAAGATGAAGTGGAACTGGCTTCCACCCTTCTTATACTGGCTTCCGTTCCATACCTTGTCGAAACCGTATGCCCAGTCGATACCCATCAAGCCTACCATTGGCAGGAAGATACGCACACCGACACCGGCACTGCGCTTCATGCTGAATGGGTTGAACTTCTTGGTGTCGTACCAAGCGTTACCTGCCTCGACGAAGGTCAAGCCGTAAATCGTTGTATTACCCAAGAGGAATGGATAACGAAGCTCCAACGAGAAGCGGTCGTAAGCGTAGGCATAGTAACCTGTAGTTGCACTATAAGATACCGAACCGTTCTCATAACCACGGAGCCCGATGGTCTCCTCACCATAGTATGATGAATATCCACTCATACCGTCACCACCTACGTAGTAGGTCTCGAACGGGCTCTTGTTATACTTGTTGTAAGCGCCGAGCAAGCCAAGTTCGACACGGGTCATCAACACAAAGCACTTCTGCCCACCTGTCAAGGCGGTATAAGTCTTAGCCTTGAACTTCCACTTGTGATACTCTATCCAGCGATACTTCTCTTGCTGTTCCTGGGCATAGGTTGGCGACTTGCTATTGGTTGCCAAGTGCTCGTAGTCCTTATGGTTGAAAGCACTCCATGGCGGGGTCAAGTTGACAGATGCCTCTACCTCGGAACCCGAACGAGGGAAGAGCTGGTTGTCCGTGGATGTACGATTCAACGAAATGGTCAAGTTCAAGTTGTTTGCATTACCATTGGTCATCAACATATAGCTCCAGTTCTTCATCATGTAGCGTTGGTATGCCAACTGCACTGACAAGGTGAAGTAGTCGTCCGGCCAACGAAGTCGCTTACCCCAACCGAGACTGACACCGACCATCTGGATATACTTGTCTGGGTCGTAGTAGTTCTCGTAGTTGTTGTAGTAACTAGAGCCGTAACCATACATATAACTATAGTAGTTGTTCAAGTAAGCACTATTATAGTAGTTGCTCGACACGTCGGTACTCTTGCTATAGTATGCACCCACACTGAACTGAACAGGACGCTTGCCGCCAAACCAGTTGGTAGAATAGCTGGCGTTGTAGCTCTGATAATAGGTACCGTTGGTCTGTGCGCCGATGCTGAGCACCTCGCCGTCACCGATAGGCATGATGCCACGGTGCTCCTTGTTCTTGTTGAAAAGGTTGCGCATAGAGAAGTTATTCAACTTCAATCCGACACGACCGATGACACCCGTCTGTCCCCAACCGAGCGAGAACTCGATCTGGTCGTTGCTCTTCTGCTCCAAGTTCCAGTTGATGTCAACCGTACCGTCCTCACCGTTAGGCTTAACGTCAGGCACCACCTTCTCCGGGTCGAAATGCCCCATGGAAGCCAACTCACGAAGCGAACGCATGATGGCATCCTTGGAGAAGAGGTCGCCAGGCTTGGTACGAAGTTCGCGACGAACCACATTCTCATACAATCGGGTGTTACCATTGATGCGGACATGGCTCAAATAAGCCTGAGGTCCCTCGGTGACACGCATCTCCAAGTCGATGGAGTCGCCATCTATATTGATTTCAGCCGGGATGATGTTGGAGAACACATAACCATTATTATAGTAGAGATTGCCCACGGCATCGTCATCCTCTGTCAATCGCTTGTGCAAGAGTTTCTGGTTATACACGTCACCCTTCTTCATCGTCAGCAGACGGCTCAACTGGTCGGTCTGATACACGGTATTGCCCACCCAGTTGATGTTGCGGATAAAGTATTGCTTGCCCTCGTCCACCTTAACATACACGTTGACATGCTTGTCATCGTAATTGCTGACGCTGTCTTCGAGGATTTGAGCATCACGATAACCATGCTCATAGTACTTGTCTATCAACTTAGACTTATCTTCCTTCCAACGCTCCGGGGTAAACTTCTTTGTCTTGAAGAAAGAGTAGAACTTGCCGGCCTCGTGAGTCTTGGAGAAAGCACCCTTCGAGAACAATCCACCCTTGATCTTACGGTCGGTGAGTTGCTCATTACCATCGATGGTAATCTCATGCACCTTGATTTTCTCCTTCTTATCTACGATGACATCCAGAATAACCTGCCCTTTGTTGGCGACGTCATCACGCTGATTGATTTGAATGTCAGCATTCTTGAATCCCTTGTCGTCGAAGTATTTCTTGGCAAGGATCTTGGCACGGTCGAGCATGTTGGGGGTCACCTGGGTGCCCTTCACCATGCCGAGCTTCTGCTCCATGTCCTCACGCTCGCTCTTCTTGAGACCGATATAATTGATGTTGGAGATACGAGGACGCACAGCCAAGTAGATATGCAAGTAAAGTTTCTCACCCACAATAGAGTCGGCAGCGATAGCCACCTGCGAGAACAATCCGTGTCGCCAATAGCGTTTCACGGCATTGGTCACAGCGTCACCAGGCACGTCAATTCTGTCTCCGACCGACAAGCCGGAGATACCAGTAAGCACATAATCTTCATATCCTTCAACGCCCGAGACATTGATGCCGCCAATGACCAGGCTACGTGGATTGCCCGCATACGAAATGTCGGGATTCACTATTTTATCTTGTGCCTGCCCCTGCATACTGACCAAGACACTGGACAGCAGGATGAAAACCTTTCCTATATTATTCATTTATATCTTTGTGTGTATGTGTATTCTATATCATTTTTTCTCTAGACTCACGCTTCCTCTTCCACCTGCGCCTCGGTTTTTCCAAAGCGACGCTGGCGATTCTGATAACTAGCTATCGCCTGACGAAGGTCTTCCTCCATGAAGTCCGGCCAATAAGTATCACAGAAATATAATTCCGAGTAAGCGATTTGCCACAAGAGATAGTTGCTGATACGCAGCTCCCCTCCCGTACGAATCAGCAACTCGGGGTCAGGCATGAAGCTCGTATCTAGATGATGCGTGAAGTTTTCCTCATTGAGTTGGCTTTCTATCTCTGCGAAATCACATTTTCCTCCAGCCATCGCCTCTCTGACAGTCCTTCTCATCGCCTCCACGATTTCCCAACGGGAAGAGTAGCTCAACGCCACCACCATGGTCATGGCATCATTCTTGGCAGTATGCTCCATGGTTTCCTGCAACTTCTGCTGCACAGACTCCGGCAACCTTGCGACATCCCCTATCACACGGAAACGGACATTGTTCTTCATGAAGATCTCATCTTCCAATGAAGTGAGCACCAACCCCATCAAGGCAGCCACCTCGTCGGCAGGGCGGTTCCAGTTTTCGGTGGAAAACGTATAGAGCGTGAGGTATTTCACACCTAGGCGAGTACATTCCGATGTTATGCGGCGCACGGTATCGACTCCAGCCTGATGGCCGTAGCTTCTCTCCTTGCCCCGTTCGGTAGCCCATCTGCCATTGCCGTCCATGATGATGGCGATATGCTCCGGGATTCTGTTCATATCCAAGTTTGTTGCCATTATATATCTTTGTTACATGTTCTACATTTTGCCTTGAAGCTATAGGTGATCGTCAGTTGTATCATCGAATAGCAGTCTGTATTCTTGAACGCGCCGCTACTCTCTATGCGATAAGGGTCCTTCACTCCATCCAACTCATCGCTCAACGAGAAATGGAATCCCCAGTCAAGCCCGAGGTTCAAGCGTTCCTTGATCTTATATTTCACGCCGACTCCTATAGGAACATTGGCGGTAAACACATTCTTGCTTCCACCCGACACGGCTGTCGCTCCTAGTCCACCATATATATAAGGTGTCAGTCGTTTGGCGCCTCGATAGTCACGCCCCGTGCCGTATGGCCAGAAATTGTATTCGAAGACCAGGCTCACGTCAACCAAGGTGTTGTTGAACGAATAGGCATTGTCGGCATAATCAGGATAATAGGTCTTGACATCCGCCGAAGCGCCTTTCAACTTACCCAAGCTGGCACTCAACCGCAAATCCTTGTAAGGGTCGAAGTTATATCTCCAAAGGGCAGACACCATCGGCTGCATATTTTTCAGCACATTGCCGTTAAAATCCCCCTCATAGCTCACCATGCCGGCTCCAGCGCCGAGTTCCATCCGGTACTGAGGGTCATCTTGTGCGCTCACCGGAGCGACGGCAAGCCAAACGCCGATTATAGGCAGCAGCCTTTTGATCATCTCTATCCACCTTTTATATATAAGACTCTCTGGAGACGTTTTGGTTTATTCCTTTCTCCAACCGTCTCTGTTGTATCTTCCCTTCCAGACATTGCCATTGTTGACAATCCAATAGTAATTGTTGCTGTCACGCACAAATGCCGTAGGTTTGTCGATTTGGAAAGAAGCTGGCTTCACGACTGCGCTATCTACGCTCCACACCAAACCTGTCTTACTGGTGTACCACTTCCAATTTTCGCCGTCAGCATATTTACCTGCTCCCATCGCCACATAGCCACTGTCGTTGCCAGCCACTTGGATTGTCGAGAGATAAGGCAGTTTTCCTAATTGGTGGGCATCATACTCCACGTAGTTCCACTTGCCAGTCTCTGCGCCCTCGTTATAATCTACAGTACGAGTCCAGAGCGTTGCTATGGAATCATTCTTGTCCGCTTCTCGGTTGCCCAAGAGCAAAAGCGTCTCGGCGTTCTTGGTAGATCGTACAGAAGTTACCGTCATGCTGAGGTTCTCCGTTGGCAAATAAGCTGCATCCGCATCCAACGCCTCTGGAGTCCAAGTCAAGCCTTTGTCCTTGGAGACAGAGATTCCCACAGTCGTATAAGCATAGAGATATTTGCTGCTTGCACCTATCAATCGAAGAAGAGATGCGTCCGTCGCCACGACCTCCCAGTTTGCTGCATCCGCAGATTTCAGCACAGTTCCATTGTCGATGACGTAAATCATGCCATCCTTGGCTGCTACACTCTGCCAAGCATCAGCCGACATCGCCACCAAAGGGGAGACTGCGCTCCATGTCTTACCGTCGCCATTGCTAGTCTGGTAAATCTTCAAGGCATTGCCTGCCTTGCCAAACACATAGACACGATTATCCACTGACACGGCTTTCATTTTAGTCAGATTTGCCAACTCCGCATTCTGCACTGCCAAAGAATGCCATACAAAAGAGTCGCGCCCTTCCTTATGCACATTCACGGTAATCTTGTAAGTAGAATAAGCCGTAAAGTCGTTGTTATAAACCCGAATCTGGCGAGGCGAAGAAAAGTCGATGGAGTCTGAGCTTGAATAATAAACCAGCGAGTCCTCGTCCTTTTGGTTCTTGTAGTTCCAAAGGAGCGGACTGCTCTGCTTGGCGGTAATGGTAGCCAACACGGCAGAGGTCTTGGTTCCCACGGGCAGGGAATCAGGATTATAGATTTCTCGCAAAGTCTGGTCTATGCAAAACTTATAGTTAGAACCCGTCACCTCTGCGGAAAAAATCGTATCATTTCCCGTCGTAGAACTGACGCCATGATAATATCTCGTCAGCGTACCCAGCGAGAACGCCGTGATAGCTGTATCATGGGTATATTCTATGTTCGTATCATCATCATTGCCCAGACAAGAGGACAATGTAAAACCAGCCGTCATCAGCAGGATGAAAGCAAAAAACTTCCTTTTCATTCTTCTTTATATTATTTTTAGCTGCAAATTTACAGAGAATTCTTCAAATAAAGCCCCTTTTCCCCTCAATATTATGCAAAATATTGATTTCAACGGCATTTTTTAAGTTTGTTTAGTGATTATTACCCCACAAAGTTCGCTTTTTAAGTCACAAATAGGTATAAAAACACAGAAATCTCATTTCTTCTGCAAGAAACGAGATTTCCGACGTTTTTATACACTAGATATTCATATAGAGGTAACTATTCTTTTACCTTTGCACCCGGAATCAAGTTCTGAAGATTTGGTTAAGGGAAGTTAAGGTAAAAGAGTAGTTACGAACGACCTTCTGAAAAAGTTAATGAAATTAACAGTATACAGAAAGCCCAATGTTTAAAAGGGATGGGGCAGAATAGTTACAGATTATACAATACGAGGTTAGCTGATGGCTTACTTTGCTTCCACAAACGAAAAGGAGTCCCGCCCCCTTGCGAGGAACAGGACTCCGATATAGTTTTCTTTATTCGAGCAATCGAATGATTAGAGCTGTGGACCAGCAGCAACAAGAGCCTTACCAGCCTCGTTGGTCTCGTACTTCTTGAAGTTCTTGATGAAACGAGCAGCCAAATCCTTAGCCTTCTCCTCCCACTGAGAAGCCTCAGCGTAAGTATCGCGTGGATCCAAGATTTCTGTAGCAACTCCTGGCAACTCTGTAGGAACCTTGAAGTCGAACATAGGAATCTGCTTTGTAGGAGCCTTGTCGATGTCGCCGCTCAAGATAGCGTCGATGATACCACGTGTATCGCGGATAGAGATACGCTTGCCAGTACCGTTCCAACCTGTATTTACGAGGTAAGCCTTAGCGTTGTTCTTCTCCATCTTCTTTACCAACTCCTCAGCGTACTTAGTTGGGTGCAACTCCAAGAATGCCTGGCCGAAGCAAGCAGAGAATGTTGGAGTAGGCTCGGTGATACCGCGCTCTGTACCAGCCAACTTAGCTGTGAAGCCAGAGAGGAAGTAGTACTTAGTCTGCTCTGGAGTCAGGATAGATACTGGTGGCAATACACCGAATGCGTCAGCTGAGAGGAAGATAACCTGCTTTGCAGCTGGAGCAGAAGAACCTGGCTGGATGTTCTTGATATGGTTGATAGGATAAGAAACACGAGTGTTCTCTGTTACGCTCTTGTCAGCGAAGTCGATCTTACCGTCAGCAGCCACTGTTACGTTCTCCAAGAGAGCGTTGCGCTTGATGGCACCGTAGATGTCTGGCTCAGACTCCTTGTCGAGGTTGATAACCTTAGCGTAGCAACCACCTTCGAGGTTGAACACACCCTCGTCGTCCCATCCGTGCTCATCGTCACCGATCAACTTACGCTTAGGATCTGTTGACAATGTAGTCTTACCTGTACCAGAGAGACCGAAGAAGATAGCTGTGTTCTCACCGTTCATGT
>CAVGEN010000049.1:0-39004 GCA_963628185.1 Waltera intestinalis
TAATAAAAGATTGTTCGCTTTAAGGCTTAACGGGTCTAAAGTGACCGCTTACAAAGGCGAGACGCAGATGTAAATATTTCATCAACGTCTCGCCTTCTTCCATTCCACCATTCGGGAAGCCCGATTTTAGTACTCCGTCTTTGCCGTATTCTCCTCCCACATGCGAAAAGCACCGAGAGCCTCATCACGCAACAAAGCGACCATCGGCTTCTTTCTATCCTCTATCTTTCGGTCGATTTCCTCATAGATAAACTCATCGTCGAAACCTATCTTAGCCGCATCCTTACGGTCGTTGGCATAATAGATGCGGTCGAGGTGCGCCCAATAAATCGCACCAAGACACATCGGACAAGGTTCGCATGATGTGTAAATCTCGCAACCTTCGAGATTGAAGGTCTTCAACTTACAACAAGCCTGGCGAATACAATTCACCTCGGCATGAGCCGTCGGGTCTTTGTCTATCGTCACACTGTTGGAAGCCTCAGCAATGACCACACCCTCCTTGGCGATGACCGCCCCGAAAGGGCCGCCACCATTCTTCACGCTATTTTCAGAGAGTGCAATGGCTCTGCGCATCAATTCTTCTTTTGTCATAAAACGTAATTTTCTCGTAAAACATCTTCTGTTACACCTTATCATATATAAGGGGCTGCAAAAATACGAAAAACATTGATATGTTGCAAGTTTTTCTTGCTTTTTTATGCATTCCAACGGTTAATTATCAATAATTATAAATACATTTATTATAATACTATTTATAATTTTTGTAATTTTGTATTCCATGAACCAGAATAACATATCAGCAACAGAACTTTTCCAAAAGGCCAGGGAGCTGCTGACGCTCCCCGGCTTGGAACCCAAGACACGCAACAAGATGATGCACGACACGCTCATCCTCTGTTGCCACGAGGGAGTGAAGGATACCCAACAAGCGTTCGGCAACCTTTTCTCACAGGTGGACTATCTCTGCAAGGTCCATGGCATCAAGATTGCAGACAAGATAGCCATCCAGACCATGCGCCGCCACAGCAACAAACAGGAGGCTTTGACAGACGAAGACCTACGATACGACACCCGTGCCCTCGCCGTCTTTATTTCCGCCGTATTCAATGTGGATATTCCGCATGAGTTGAACGTCCTCATCCCTCACATCAACCGTCCTTACCAAAAGGGACTAGAAATCAACAGGCGTTACATCCGTTGCATCGCCAAGAACTGGGACGGTGATTTCATACATGTCGATATTGACCAAGATGCCGACGAGGATGAATATCTCGTTTGCCTCAAAGACGATGCCAACAACATCGACCATACCTATCTCTGCGAACTGCTGAGGGAAGGCATGCAGCTCAACCTGCTCGACAATCAAGTGCGGCAACCAATCATCACCCCCCGGCTCATCGTGGTGGAACCAGATTATCTCATCGACATCAGCAGCATCGCCGCATGCTTTACTGAATACGGGCACCATCCCCTGCTCTATCTCCTCAACCAGATGAAGCCACGCGCCAACACCCAGGCGACCCTGCTCGGTAATTTTGCCGGCGCCGCTCTCGACGACATCATCAACAGTCACGGCAAATACCAAGTGAACGAGACTGTGAAAAGCAACTTTAGGGAGAAAGCGTTGGAGTTCTGCACCTGCCCCTGGTTTGATGCCAAGAAATTCTACACCGATGCCAACCTGCAAGCATTCAATCTCCAGCAAGTGGTGGATATTCTCTTTCCTCGCACAGCGGACCAAGCCAAGATGAATGCCTTTCGTGGAGAAGTGATTTACGATAAGAAAAAAGCCATCCTGGAACCATCGTTCGTGTGCGAATCCCTCGGCATACAAGGGCGTGTCGATCTCATGACCACCGACTGCAAGCTCCTGGTGGAACAGAAATCGGGGCGCAACCTCAATATCGAGACACATCAAGCCGACCCAAGCCACCATAGCTATCAGCTGACACCCCACTATGTACAGCTCCTACTCTATTATGGCGTATTGCAACACAACTTCAAGTTGAGCAACAACTCGGTGAACATCCGCCTGCTCTACTCCAAGTATCAGCCACAAGACGGATTGATGGTCGTGGCATTCTACCAAAAGCTCTTCAAGGAAGCCATCGAATACCGTAACCAACTTGTCGCTGCCTCCTTCGAGATAGCACGAAATGGTTTCGAGCATGCCCTGGACGAGTTTAGTCCAGAGGTTCTGAATGTCGCAGGCTCGCAAGACTTCTTCTACAACAAGTACTTGAAGCCTCAGCTCGCCGCCATCACCGACCCACTCCATGCTTTGTCACCCTTGGAGGAAGCCTACTTCTGCCGGATGATGACTTTTGTTTTGCGAGAGCAGATGATAAGCAAGGTGGGCGCACAAGAAGGAACCAACACATCCAGCAGCGACCTTTGGACGATGCCCCTCGCCGAAAAGAAAGACGCTGGCAACATCTACACCGACTTGCGCATCACCCAAAAGGAGATGAGCGGAGAAGGAACAGGCTACGACACCATCACGCTGAGCGTTCCCGCCCAGGGCAAAGACTTCCTACCCAACTTCCGCATCGGCGACATGGTATATCTCTACACCTACAAATTGAAAGAAGAGCCTGACATCAGAAAGGCTATATTATATAAAGGTGTATTGCAAGAGATTCACACCCATGAGATCGTGGTACATCTGAGCGACGGGCAACAGAATGCCGACATCTTCGAAATGGACAAGCCATACGCCATCGAACATGGAGCAACGGATGCCAGCACAGGCGGAAGCATTCGCAACCTGCATCAGTTTATCTGCGCCCCGAAAGAGAAGCGTGACTTGCTCTTAGGGCAACGTCACCCCCGTCGCGACACCACCCTCCAGCTTACCAAACATTATGACGACGTGCTCGACGACATCATTCTCCGTGCCAAACAAGCACAAGACTATTTCCTGCTCGTGGGGCCTCCAGGCACAGGCAAGACAAGCCGTGCATTGAAGTTCATGGTGGAAGAAGCATTGAATGACGGAACAGGGACACCAACAACAGGAAGCACCCAACAAGCATCCTCCATCCTCTTGATGAGCTACACCAACCGAGCTGTCGATGAAATCTGCGAAATGCTGGTAGATTCAGGCATTCCATTCCTCCGCCTGGGCAACGAATATTCCTGCGACGAGCGGTTCCGCCCTTACCTCATAGAGAAGGCCATCGTCCAGTGCCCGAAGCTCGAAGCCATCCGACAATATATAATAGGTACGCGCGTTATCGTGGGAACCACGTCGATGATGACCTCCAAGCCGTTCATCTTCAACCTGAAGCACTTCAAGCTCGCCATCATCGACGAGTCGAGCCAAATCTTGGAGCCCAACCTCATCGGCTTGTTGTCTGCGGTGGATAAATTTATCCTGATAGGAGATTACAAGCAACTACCTGCAGTGGTGCAACAGAGCGAGAAAGACTCAGCCATCCCAACCATCCACGACAGTCAGAAGAATGGAGTCATCGACATGAGTGTCTTGCAAGACATCTGTCTCACCAACTGCCGCAACTCCCTCTTCGAGCGTCTGATAAAATGGGAAGAACATGAGGAACGCGAGGACTTCATCGGCATCTTGCGCCGTCAAGGCAGAATGCACCCCGAGATAGCAGAATTTCCCAACAAGATGTTCTACCGAAAAGAGAGACTGGAACCCGTGCCATGCCCCCACCAACAGGAAACAACCTTGCAGTACCTACTCCCCTCGCAAGATGCGTTCGACGACATACTGAAAGCGCACCGCATGACATTCATTCCATCGGAGTTCTGCAAAGAGCCGAATGTCTCAGACAAGATAAACGCCAACGAAGCAGCGATTGTCGTTGACACCTTGCAGCGCATCCATCGTTTCTACGAGAAAAACTTCGACCCACAGAAAACGGTAGGAGTCATCGTGCCTTACCGCAACCAGATAGCCATGGTGCGCAAAGGCATCGAAAAGCTAGGCATTCCCGAACTGGAGCACATCAGCATCGACACCGTGGAAAGATACCAGGGAAGCCAACGGGATGTCATCATTTATAGTTTCACGATTCAGAATATCTGGCAACTGGACTTCTTGGCAGGCAACAGTTTTGTGGAAGACGGACATATCATCGACCGCAAACTCAACGTGGCCATCACCCGAGCCAGAAAACAGATGATTATGACAGGTAATCCACAGATACTCCGCAACAACCAGATATTTAACGAATTAATGTCGTATGTGAAAGAAAAAGGAGGATTTTATGAGGGAAAAACGAAGTGGGAAGAGTGAAGAATCGACGGAAAAACGAAGAAAAGAATCGACTTTTGAGAAATTTCATCGAAAAAGTTTGGCGATATGGAAATAAAGTTCTATCTTTGCAACCAGAAAATAGAATAACAAGAAAAACAAGAAATAAAGATAGAGATAACAAAATATAGGATTCCGGTGCTGCACTGGCACCGGGATTCTTTATTTTTTACCCTCTCTCTAAAAACGCATTATTAACATTAAACGACAAAGGATTATGGCTTACATGTCACAAGAAGGCTACGACAAGCTCGTGGCAGAACTGAAACAGCTCACTACCGTGGAGCGCCCCAAGGCATCAGCCGCAATTGCTGAAGCCCGCGACAAGGGAGACCTAAGTGAGAACTCTGAGTATGATGCAGCCAAGGAGGCACAGGCTCACCTCGAAGATAAAATCAACCGCCTCAAGCTCACCATTGCCGAGGCCAAGATCATCGACACCAAGCAACTCAGCACCGACAGCGTGCAGATTATGTCGAAGGTAGAGATGACCAACATGGCCAACAAGGCAAAGATGACTTATACTATCGTGAGCGAGAGCGAGGCCAACTTGAAGGAAGGAAAGATTTCCATCAAGACCCCTATCGCACAAGGCTTGCTCAACAAGAAGGTAGGCGATGTTGCGGAAATCAAGATTCCACGCGGCACCATCAACCTCCGCATCGACAAGATTTCATTTGAGTAAAGGAAAAGGAACTATCATATCGGCGCACAGCCCTTATGGCAGTTCCTTTTGTGATATGTAAGCCAAACCAACATAAAACTATTGATTGTAAACTATAAATTAAAAAGACTATGGCTAGCATTTTTTCAAAGATTGCAGCAGGAGAGATTCCTAGCTACAAGTGTGCCGAGAGCGACAAGTTCTACGCATTCCTCGACATCAGCCCCATCGGAAAAGGTCATACCTTGGTGATTCCTCGCAAGGAAGTGGATTACATCTTCGACATGGAGGACGAAGACCTCGCCGACTTTGAGGTTTTCGCCAAGAAAGTGGCAAAGGCCATCAAGGCAGCGTTCCCATGCAAGAAGGTAGCACAAGTGGTGTTGGGTCTGGAAGTTCCCCATGCGCACATCCACCTCATCCCGATGAACAGCGAGGCAGACGTCAACTTCCGCAAGGAGCATCTCAAGCTGTCGGAAGAGGAGTTCAAGGAAATCTCCGACAAGATTTACACAGAGTTCAAGAAACTATAAACTAGAAGAGGGCTGCGAGTGGCAGCCCTTTTCTAGTTTTACTCCTTAAATATATTCTTCACCCTTTTTCATCTGCACCTCGTTCACATACTTGCGAACCAAAGCCGAAGAGTCTTCTTTCTTGCAAACGAGCAAGACATTGTCTTTCTCCGCCACAATGAAGCCATCCAAGCCATTGAGCACGGCAAGTTTTCCCTTCGGCAACTTGATGACGTTGCGATGACAATTCTCCATCATCACGTCGCTGTCAATGACCACATTGTCATCCTCGCTCTTCTGCATCGCCTCATAGATGCTGTGCCAAGTGCCCAGGTCAGCCCAGCCGAAGTTACACTTCATCACCGACACGCAGTCCGACTTCTCCAAGATGGCATAATCTATGGAAATATTGGGATAAGAGGGGAAGTTATGCCTCATGTAAGCATTCTCCGTCGCCACATCAAACTTCAGGTAAGACTCGTCGAAACCCCGCAACACCGACGGAAGGATTTCCGCCAAACTCTCTTTCAAATGCGTTACATTGGACAAGAAGATACCCGTGTTCCAGTAAAACTCCCCACTCTCCACAAACACCTTGGCGAAATCACGCTCAGGCTTTTCCGTGAACGACTGCACCTTATAAAGGCCGTCACCCTCAGCATCTCCCAGCTGCACATATCCATAGCCAGGTTCTGGGCGAGTCGGCTTCACACCCAAAGAAAGAAATCTGTTATTCTCCGCCACGAAAGCCAATCCCTTCAAGACATTCTCCTTGAAAGCATCCTCGTCGAAAATTGCCTGGTCGGAAGGAGTCACTATCAAACAAGCATTGGGGTTCAACTGCGAGATACGATGGTTCGCCCAAGCCACACTTGGCGCCGTATTACGATGGATAGGTTCCGCCATGATTCTCTCGGTAGGAATCTGGGGCAGTTGTTCCTTGACCAATCCCACGTATTCCTCGTTTGTGTTGATAAAGATATGGTCGGCAGGTACGATCTTCACCATGCGGTCATAAGTCTGCTGTAATTGAGTGCGTCCCACGCCGAAGAAATCGATAAACTGTTTCGGGTGACTGCTGCGACTGCTTGGCCAAAGTCTTCTACCCTTTCCTCCTGCGAGTATCACGCAATAATTATTGTTGTCGTTTATAGTCATATTTTGAATCTTAATAGTTCGTATTCTAATTCAGTTGTAAAGTTATGAAATATCCTTGAATCCGCCAACTTTTTTTCTTGTTTTTAATATTGAAGAGGTGAAATACAACAAATATTTAGTCTTTTAGCCCATAAAATATATTTTTTGGAAAAAAAGTTGCAGAAAAATTTGCCAGTTCAAAAATTATTAGTACCTTTGCACTCGCAATTAAGCCGAGAGCTAATCGCCCAGATGGCGGAATCGGTAGACGCGCTGGTCTCAAACACCAGTGGAGCAATCCATCCCGGTTCGATCCCGGGTCTGGGTACAAAGAGCTGCAAATCTTTTGATTTGCAGCCCTTTCTCGTTTATTTCCTTATATACCCAAAAGCGGAAAAATGAACATCTTGGTTCTTTTTTGCCTAAATGAAACAATTTATACGGAATGCTCGTGCGAAAACGTTTGCGGTACTTTATCCTACAAGATGCTTGCATGGTTCAATTTTTATCCCTAAATTTGCAGAAAATATAAATGCTATTTAATAACCCATAAAACAAACCTATTCATGAAGAAACTGTTTTGTATCGTATGCGCCTGCTTGATGGCTCTTGGTTCACAAGCGGCAGACACAGACAAGTATGATGCTCTCTATCAGAACCTGCCTTTCCAGATGGAGAAGGTGACTCGTCCTCAATTCCCAAGCAACGAGGTGAACTTGAAAGACTTCGGGGCTGTCGGCGATGGCTCTACCCTCTGCACTGAAGCCTTCAGCAAAGCTATCGACGCATTGAGCCAAAAAGGCGGCGGCAAACTCGTCGTTCCACAAGGGGTATGGTTTACCGGCCCTATCACACTGAAGAGCAACATCAATCTGCATATAGAGAAAGGTGGCATCATCCTTTTCTCTCCCGATGACAGCCTCTATCCTTTCATCAAAACCTCTTTCGAAGGTTTGGAGACACGCCGCTGCCAATCACCCATCTCAGGCAATGGGCTTACCAACGTTGCCATCACAGGTCAAGGAGCCATTGATGGCAACGGCGAATACTGGCGCCCTCTCAAAAAGCAGAAAGTAACGGAAAGCCAGTGGAAAGCTATCACCTCTCGTGGCGGTGCCTTCAAACGTCCAGACCTCTGGTTTCCTACAGAGGGTGCTCTCAAGGCAGACAACAGTGCCAACATGAACGTGCCAAAGGAGCCTACCACCGAACAGGAATGGAACGAGATCAAGCGTTTCCTGCGCCCTGTGATGATCAGCCTTGTCAGTTGCAAGAACGTTTGGCTCAACGGGGTCATCTTCCAGAACTCGCCTGCCTGGAACATCCACCCATTGATGTGCGAGAACGTACTCATCGAGGATGTCTTGGTTCGCAACCCTTCTTTTGCCCAGAACGGCGATGGACTAGACTTGGAATCATGCAAGAATGCCATCATCGTCAACTCGACATTTGATGTGGGTGACGATGGCATCTGCATCAAGAGTGGTAAAGACGAGGATGGTCGCAAACGTGGCATTCCTTGCGAGAACGTCATCGTAAATGGTTGCACCGTATTCAAGGGGCATGGCGGTTTCGTCGTGGGAAGCGAGATGAGTGGCGGTGTCAAGAACATCATGGTAAGCGACTGCCAATTCCTCGGCACCGACGTTGGCTTGCGTTTCAAAAGTGCCCGTGGCCGCGGAGGTGTCGTAGAGAACATCTACATCAAGGATATGTCGATGTTTGACATCCAGACTGACGTCATTACCTTCGACCTCTACTATGGCGGGAAGTCTGCCGTCGAGGTTCTGAACGACGGCGACCAAAAGAAGCAACAAGAGGTGGATATGAAAAAGGTGGATGAGACCACACCAACCTTCCGCAACATCGACATCAACCACATCATCTGCCGTGGCGCACGCCGCGCGGCTTACTTCAACGGTTTGCCAGAAATGCCAGTACAGAACATCAGCATCAAGGACATGGAGGTGAACAATGCCGAACAAGGCATCGTCATCAACCGCACTGAAGGCGTAACGCTCGAAAACATCAAGGTAAATGCCAAGACTCATACCTTTGACGCCAAGAACTCAAAGAACGTGAAAGTAAACGGTAAAACATATAAGAAAATAGACGAGAAAGGCATTACGCTTGACTTCTAACAACAATAAAAGCCGCACGATTGGGTGCGGCTTTTATTGTTGCATATCTAATCCTTAAATTCAAGCGAAAGCTCTCCAGTACCTAGCAGATTATAGCTCATCCTATGATAAGGAGTAACCCCATGCTCTTTGATGGCGGCACGATGCTTCTTCGTAGGATATCCCTTGTTGCTCTTCCAGTCATACTGTGGATATTCATCGGCTAGGGCATCCATATAGTCATCACGATAGGTCTTGGCAAGGATGCTCGCAGCAGCTATCGCCATATACTTGCCGTCACCTTTCACTATCGTCGTATAAGGCAAATCCTTATAAGGCTTGAAACGATTGCCATCCACGATGACAGCCTCAGGACGCACTTTCAGTTGGTCTAGCGCACGGTGCATGGCAAGGAAACTCGCATTCAAGATATTTATCTTGTCTATTTCCTCTGGAGTAACGATGCCAACAGCCCAAGCCACGGCATCTCGCTGTATCTGATCGCGCAAAGCCTTGCGTTTCTTGTCCGTCAACTTTTTGCTGTCATTGAGGTCCGGGTTCTGATAATCAGGCGGAAGGATGACAGCGGCAGCATACACGCTACCAGCCAAGCAACCTCTTCCAGCCTCATCGCAACCAGCCTCAATCATATCCTTATAATAATGACTTTCTAACATAATTTTAAAATTATTATTTTTGCAATGTAATTCCCATCAGTCCTATTACTACTTCATTGCTAAGCGTGCGCAAAGTTAAACTGCGAAGTTTCTTTTTGGAATTGAGTAGCATATCAAGCATCGTTGCCGCTCCACCAGGCAAAGCACACATTGCCAATTTTAGTTCTGGAATATCACCACCTGTCGCTGTCTTTTGGTAACCAGAATCACGGAAGAGGTGGCGGCTCACGATTCCTGTATTTAGCCCAACACGATAAGGACGAGTAGCAGACTGAGGGAAAGCCTGTGCGTTCTCCACAAAGTCTTGCTCTATCGGACACCAGTTGGCTGGTGGAGTAAGCATCAACTCATCACTAGTTCCATCCGTATATTCCACTCTCACGACCGCATTCTCGATGGCATATTGCATAGGGTTGGTAGAACCTGCCATCAAGAGATAAGCATGGGAGGCATTTCCCTTCAATGGCACAGAAATGCTATCAGGATAGTTGTCCCAAAGACTCGTATAGGCTATGTTTTCTCCATCGGCAGGAGAACGGAATTTCAATTGAACAGCCTGTGCCATGTCACCACTAGCCGCACTTTGCTCATTCAATTGGGCTGTAAAAACTCCAGCCTTAATCATTCTGCGGAACTGAGTATCATCTATCTTTGCCAATTTCTTGGTAGAGCACCAGTCACCCATACCTTGCGTTGGCACACAGAGCGTAGTGTATGGCGAACGAGGAGAGAGATACTTGTTGGGCACAAAAATATCCGTCACCTTCGAGTTAAACACATCATCCATATTTACCATGCGGCATTCCTTGGCGTTCACCTCCTTGAAGTCATTGCCAATACCTTCCCAAGAAGACCATTCCTTACCCGACTGCTCAGCAATGGCATCAGCCAAGGTATAACTCTTGTCGATTACCGCATCTTCATCCACCGACTTGACGCTAGCCAACTCGATATGCTGCACTTTTTCGGTAGAAAACTCAGTATCCTTATAAGCACCATTGCCTATATTCTGACGAATCACAATTTTCAGCGGACGCTTGAAATTCTGTTTGATGTCAAACACATCCTTACCATCCACACGCTTAAAGGCATAATCAAGATAAGGAGTATGAATAGAGGCGCTATCCCAAGCAGCAGGGAATCCTGGGCGAATGATACACTTGCCATCCAACGCATTCGGCGTGATACCGTAAAGTCCTTCTATCAATGTACGAGAAGAGATACCAGTCACATCCGAGAAGTCACGATAACTCTCCCCTAAAGCCTGGTCCATCGTAGAGATTTGACCGAAGTTTCCCGGGCTACCACCAAGATACATGAAGTCGAGAATGTTAGCCTTGAGTAAACGATAAGCCTCCTCTACTCGACCTGCTTGGTAATAGGCTAGCACAGTATGCATCACCTCAGCCATCGCCACATTATTGATACTCCATTCATACGGAGACCAGTCTGTAGTACTAACCGTGTGATATTCCTTACCATTATATATATAAGGAATATGAGGGATATGTCGATCCACATACTTCGTTGCCCAACAATTCTGCTCAGCAGTTCCCACGCCACAATCTATAGGAGTGTAAACACTCCAGAGCGCAGCATCCTTATGCACTCGCTTCAAGCCCATGAAATCCTGGTACTCTGCCCAGTGCTTACCATCTTTTAACCAAAGGCGAGCATTGAGGGCATTCAATATTCGATTAGCCTCTTCACGATAAGGCTTCGGATTTTCGCCAATGATTTCGGCGATACGAGCAGCCAAGAGATTAGCACGATAGTTATAAGCAGAAGAATGGGTCACCGCCCCACTATTGTATTGCAAAGCATCACTTGCCCAGATGCAGCAGTAGGCATCATACAGCCCATCGTTATCAGGATCCCAAGTGTTCTTTTCCCATGCCAAATGACGCTGGATGACCGGCCACATCTCACGCATATAGGTCGTATCGGCATCAAACTGGAAGTGCCAAAGCAATTCGTCGATATACACCAGATTCATGTCGTAGTGGTGGAACTGATTGTTCTTTTCAGGATTACGGCAGATATAACCATTGCTATACATTGGTGTTCCCCACTTGTAGGTTCCACGAGAAAGCCCATGCTCCTCATCCATGAGATGAGGCAAGGTGACAGGAACATCAGTAACCTGACTCTTGGCATAAGCACTGAAATGGATGCGCTGCCGATCTTGCATGCCCAAGAAATCACCAGCGTATGCAGCACGCCAACCATTCAAAGGCATACGCCAACCCACTGCACCATGATTCCATACCTTGCCATCCCAAGCACCATCCGCAGCCATCACCATTGTTCCACCAATAGGATTGAGATAAGGGTCGGGCGTATTGAAGATAACGGAAGAAGACAATTCCTTACGCCACTTCTCCGCTGCATCAAACCGCTGTTGCATCTTGGAGTCATTGCCTACGGAAAGCGTCACGCTATCCACAGAGAAGTATAAATCTTTAGATGACATCAGCTTGCCTGTCACCTTCTGTAACATCGTGGGGTTGGCTGGAGCGTCGAAAGCACCAGGTTTAGCGAACCTGCCCAAGTCACCATAACGCACAAACTTACTTGCAGCTGTCTCACAAATCAAACCTTCCACCTCCAATGGTTTGGTAAAACCAACTGCAGAGATTTTCCAAATACCACCCAACACAGTTGGATATGCCAAGACCGACATCCTCAATTCACCGTTTCTCCATCGCTTATCCTTAAGGATATAGTCTCTTCTTCCTGCATCATAGATAGCCTTGCAATACTCAGCAGAATCTATCTGCATAGACTGACCATCATACTTGATTTGAAATCTAATATTACGATGGCTATTCTTCTTATAAATAGCAAAGATCGGACGGTCGCTTGTCTCTATACGATACTCATCGGTACTGCCATAAAGCGCACGAGTATAACGATTGTTGCCATTCACACAGACAAAGGTTCTACCTTCTGGCAGATAATTAGCCTTTCGCTGCATGACACTCGAAGACCGAGCTTGTATCGGAATTGACATGACCAAGCCTACCGTTAAGATTGCCAGTTGTTTTATCTTTTCGTACATTTCTATATAATTAGTTATATTGATATTGCATCATCCATACAAGAACCCTTCTGAATGACATGACAAAAATATAAAAAAAATCCGAGAAACTCACGCCTTTTAGAGGAATATTTCCTATAAACACACGTTTGCCTTTAATGGATGAACAATATTTTAGGTTTATGTATAAAAACATGGTTACTGGTTCTGAGCAAACAACTAATTTTGCAATCAAACAAATCAAGAAAAAAAACGACATGAGAAAAATCACCTATCTCTTATTGACACTCTTGGTTATCGCTGCCAGTAGTTCTGCGAAACTAAAACAAAAGTTAGAACTTTTCCCTGATGGCACTCCCATCCCTACATGGTTTGCCGATACTACAGGCATCGAGCTAAAGAATATGGGCAAGCCTTATATCATCACCGACTTTGGCGTAAAAAACGACTCCACCATCATCCAGACTGAGGCTATACAAAGCGTCATTGACAAATGTCATTCCGCAGGCGGTGGTGTAATAGTTATCCCCGAAGGAACTTATCTCACAGGTTCTCTTTTCTTCAAACCTGGTGTCAACCTCTATCTTTCGGAAAACGCCACTTTGAAGGGAAGCGATGCCATTACGCATTACAAAATTGTCAAAACTCGCTTGGAGGGACAAACTCTCAACTATTTCGCAGCCCTCATCAATGCCGACCATCATGATGGTTTCACTATCGCAGGCAAAGGTACGCTGAATGGCAATGGATATAAGTTCTATGATGAGTTTTGGTTGCGCAGAAAGGTTATCAAGGGGTGTACCAACCTAGAGGCACTTCGTCCTCGCTTGGTATATATTTCTAATTCAGCAGACGTAAAGGTATGCGGCATCAGAATGGTAAACTCAGGTTTCTGGACCAATCACCTCTACAAATGCCAGCGAGTGAAGTATCTGAACTGCTATATCTACGCTCCTACCGAAGGCTATCCGAAAGGACCGAGCACCGATGCCATCGACATAGATGCCTGTGAAGACATGCTGATACGTGGTTGTTGGGTAAATGTCAACGACGACGGCGTATGCATCAAAGGGGGCAAGGGTACATTCGTGGATAAAGACTCTACCAATGGGCCATGCCGCAACATCATCGTAGAGAACTGCTATTTTAAGAAAGCAGGAGGCGGCGTTACCTTTGGCAGCGAATGCTATGATGCCAGCAATGTCATCATTCGCAACTGCCAATTCAACGGCACTAGCAACATCTTGCTCTTCAAGATGCGTCCAGACACACCACAAAAATACATGAACGTCTTGGCGGAGAACTGCACAGGTACCACTCGATTCGGCATTCGCACACGAGTATGGAAACAGTTCTTCAACAAACAAGAACGTGAAGACATGCCTCGCTCCATAGTAAGCAATGTCACCGCTCGCAACCTCAAAGTACACTGCACAGAGGGTTTCTACCGCTTGTCACCATCCGAAGATTATGACTTAGGGAACTTTTCCTTCTATGATATTGATGCTACAGACCCTATGGGCGAAATGGACACTTCATTTCTCAAGAGTTGCCAGATCAACCATGTAAAGATTAACGGAAAGGTCATTGCTTCGCATACTGCGAAGGAGGCATCCCAAATTGCGCCTTAAAGCACCTGCTGAAATAAAACGGATTGTCGAATCCCACAGCATAAGCTACCTCCGACACATTCTTATCCCCATCCTTCAAGAGTTCGGCAGCTTTCTTCATCCGAATAACCCGAATATAGTCGTTAGGCGTATATCCCGTCACTCCCCTCACCTTCTTATAGAAGAACGTACGCCCCATACGGAGCAAGCCTGCCACCTTGTCAACAGACAAGTCTGCCTCACCGATGCGGGAGAAGATGACCGCATCCAATCGCTTCACGAAGAGTTGGTCTTGTTCACTGCCTACCATGGCAGAGCGTAGCGACTGTAATTCCTTGCCAAACTTTTGTTTCAATCGCTCACGCTGGTCTAGGAGTTGGAAGATGCGAGCCACCAAGAGCTTAGGGCTGAACGGCTTGACCATATAGGCATCAGCCCCCGACTCAGTGCCCTCCAATACATTCTCATCCGTACTCAATGCTGTAAGCAAGATAATAGGTATATGACAGGTTTCAAAGTTATTCTTCAAGCGTTTGGTCATTTCGAAGCCATTTATCCCAGGCATCATCACATCGCTCACAACCAAATCTATGTCAAACTCCTTTGCCATCGCCAAACCTATCTGTCCATCAGAAGCCACCTTCAGATTAAAACAGCCTTCAAGTTCAGAAGCCAAGAAGTCACGCACATCATTGTCATCCTCTACTAGTAGAATGGTCTTTCGGTTGAGCGGTTCTACCGAAGAAGGGCTAAGAGAATCTTCCGTTCTTGCCTTCTCATCCATACCTTCACCATAGTCTTCAGTGACTGTATTTTTCAATATAGGACTATTCTCCACAAGAAAATCCGAAGCCTCATAAACGTTCTTATCCATTGGAATCTTTACCTCAAAGACAGAACCACCACCCTCATTTTCCAGATAAGTGATTTCACCATGATGCGTCTTGACCAACTCATAGGTAAGATGCAAGCCTATACCAAAGCTCTCGCCAGTATAGCCACTCTGCATAAAACGACTAAAGAGTTGGCTGCGCTTATCCTTCGGGATTCCTACACCTGTATCAGCTACACGCAACACCATCATTTCCTCACGAACAGCCAAGCTAACGGTAATCTTACCACCAGTCGGTGTATATTTGAAGGCATTAGAAAGGAGATTGAACACCACCTTGTCCATCATCTGCAAGTCTAGATACATCTGGCAAGTAGGTGTCTGCGAATCAAAGCGATAAATAATCTGCTTCGACTCCGCTGCATCATCAAACATCTTGCAGATACCTTGAACAAACACCACGGCATCGGTTTTCTGCAAGGAAAGCTTCAGCTTCCCTGCCTGCATCTTTCGGAACTCCAACAACTGGTCTATCAAGCGCAACATGCGCTGTACGCTCTTATCCATCGTTCGGATAGTCTTCTCCAACTCGGCTTGCCAATGATTTGCCTTCATGATGCGAGCTTCCTTTTCGAGAGACCCCTGTATGAGCGTGAGTGGTGTACGAAACTCATGCGCAATATTGGTAAAGAACACCAATTTGTATCTTGTCAACTCCTGCTCTAGTTTTATCTTGCTCTTCAGCGCATTCTTTTCTCGCATTGTCTTTACAACAAAGAAAAGAACAGTCGAAACAACCAATATATATGTCAATATCGCCCAAATCGACAGATAAAAAGGAGGTTGTATATTGATGACAAGCAAGCTCTCTTTTCCCCAAACCCCATCAGAATAACAAGCCTTCACATGCAAGGTATAAGTACCCGACGGCAAATTCTTATAGGAAGCCCACGAGGTAGGCGACGGAGAACTCCATGACTGATCATACCCCTCCAACCAATAAGTATATTTCACATTGCTCACGTCAGAATAGTCAAGCGTCGAGAAATCAATCTTCGGCGAACGCTCTTCATACTCCAAGGTTATCTTGTCCGAATAAGGATAAGAGGTGAAAACGATGTCAGTCTGCCCCTTGATATGGCTCAGACGCTTCGGATTGATGATGGTCAATCCATAGTTGCCTCCCAGCAACACTCTGCCATCATTAAGGCATACCGCCGAGTTCTCATTATACACATTGCCCATCGGACTACGAGAGAAAAGATAGTTGTCAAACGACTTTTTGGTCGCATTCCAACATGACACTCCTTGCTGAGTCGATACCCAAAGATTGCCGTCGGGTGTATCCACAACCGACTGTACCATGTTGTTAACCAAGCCCTTGGAGTTGTCAAACACATGGAAAGCAACATCACCTCTTCCATCCTTGTCCTCAATCTGCACAAGGCCATCACCAGGAACCGTCATCCAAAGTTTTCCTTTGCGATCCAACAACATATCATGAATCTCTGCACCATGCTTATAAACAGAGAACGCTTGACGATTTTCCACGAATTCATCGGGAAGAATACGAATCAGTCCGCCAGAAGTTCCTGCCCAAAGCACCCCTTGCCTATCCACAGCCAAGCATCTCACCTCATTGAGTCCCACACTGTCAGCAAAGAATGTCTTCACGTCATATCCTCCAGCATGAGGTATCGCCAAATCCAATCCCTTGCCAAAGGTGCCAATCCACATGCGTTGTTTGGAATCGGGAGTCAAGCAGAATACATTTTTATCCTTATAATCCAGCCCCTTCACCCCATATATACCCTTGCCACGAGTACCTATCCAAGTCTGTCCATTCGGCATCTCCACAAAACCATAAACATTAGAGTCGAAATGACTCTTACCCAACAACTCCTGCATATCTGCACTATAGTGATAAAGGTTGCCATCACGAGTACCCACCATCACAGAACCATCATGCAGTTTGCGAACCATTCGTACCACATTAGAGAAGTCAAGATTTCCCTGACCATTGGGATAGATTCGTTCAATTCCTTTATCCATTACCTGAATATGCGAGACTCCCCCATATTCAGAGCTAACCCATACACCATCATGCCGGTCGGCAATAACGCGTAGCAAATAATTAGAGGCTATCGGCGACTCCCCCTTGTCATCAGCCACAAAATGCTGGCTCTGGGTCATGTCATGATTAAATACAAAGAGTCCCTTGCCATAAGTGGAAATCCATATAAGCCCATGGTTATCCTCCACGATATGATACCGCTCGTAGTCGATATAATTGATCGTTTGGCCTGGCAACAACTGGAGAGTGATCAAGCTATCACCCATTACTTTTCGCAAGATGCCCGTCTTGTTATAAATCCATTTCCCCCCTTTATTATCGGTAAGCACACGCCCATTCGGAATATTCCATTTCTTCACGAGCTGCTTGTCCGCCTTTTTCTCATCACCAAACTTAGCCAAGGCCGCCTCCATTTCTTGATGCCTTAAGCTCTTCGTTTTAAAGGTTCTGTCATGGTAATCCACGATGAGTCCACCGTCTGCACCCCATATATAGAACAAACCGTTCTTCACAAGTTTTGACTTGGTGAAGCGCATAGGCTTCTTCTGTCCATTGACATCTGACATGTTTTTCTGATAATCAACGAGTCGCCCCGTGGTCATATCCAAACAATAGAAAGTTTCAGAAGTCGTATATATCCACATCAGATTATACACCTTATCCTCCTCTATCCGCTTGATACGTCGGTCAGAGTTCATCGTACAAACACTATCTTGTGGATAGACTTGCATCTGATTCCCATCATATCGTGCCAATCCATTATGAGTGCAGAACCACATGAATCCCTTTTGGTCCTGCAACATAAAGGTCACGACATTCGAAGGCAAGCCATCTCGTAGGGTCACAAACTTCGCCTTTACCTCTATAGGTAATGAAAGCGTGTCAGAAAAAGTTTCCTGACTTACACTTGCAGTTTGACAATTGCCTGTCTGATGACAAGCATTCATTCCTAAAGCTAGCAAAAGCAATAGAAAAAATGGAATATGTATCGTTCTTCTCATTGATTCTTATTTAGATGGCAAAGGTACGACTTTTATTTGAATATCTTGCTTAATTTAGAGCTTTTTATCTTAGAAGCCAAGCCATCATCTTGTCCAGGCTAGAATGAACCCAAAAGGGCAAACTCATCACTGAGTCCGCCCTTCTAGATAGTTCAAAATGTATGTACTGTAAAATATTACTTATAAGCAGGATGCTGCTGACCAACAAGACCTGGATTTACATCCAAAATATTAGTTGTATTAAATGGCATCAACTCTGTCATATTCTTCTGCAATCCATAGAATACACCTGTAGAACCAGTAATCCATGCGTTATTAGTAGATATACCATCTACTGTCTCGACACTAAGATTACCTTTCGTCTTGATTGATGTAATACCAAACATATTCAGAATGGTATAAGTTTGCTCCACTGCATTCGCAGGTTTATTTGCCGCACTATAGAGTTTTCCATCAGCCTCATAAAGCTTTGCAGTAATGACACCCTTACCACTGGAAGTCAAAATCTTCAATGTTTTAAGCTGTTCTGCAGTAAGTCCAAGTTGTTCTACATCTTCTTGAGAAAGTTCAATATAATCCAAGCCGATGGTGGGATCCTGGAACTGTGGAGTTGTCGTGAGATAATATGCACGATATACTGGCACATTCTCAAACTCACCTGTACGCTTTGCCAAGTTAACCAAACGTTGCTGTTCTCCGGTTAACTTTTCATATTGAATACCCCAGCGAGTAAGGTCTGTACGACGCAATCCCTCATTTGACAACTCTAATTTACGCTCTTGTTGGATAAATTTCAGAAAATCATCCTTAGATGTTGGGATTCCAGCAACTGCCTTGGTTTCATCTCCTCGGAACGCACGCTTACGCACTACTTTCACAGCATTGATCGCTTCTGTCGTAGGCCCATTGTTCAATTCATTCAATGCCTCTGCATACATCAAAAGTACATCTGAGTAACGGAGCAAAGGGAAGTTTATATCACGCTTAGAATCAGAAGAACCACGCTCTTTTTTCCAATTGATACGATACTTTCCTACACCCATTCCATTATATACATTCATCTGATACTTGTTTCCCTTTGCATTAAGAACGAGACCATAGTTGCAGACAGATACATCACGGCGTTGGTCACCATCCTCATAGTCAAAGAAGAGAGTAGGATAAGCTATCATCTGGCAACCTCCCTTACCGAGACCACCCTCAGAATTGTCGTTACCAGAAGTAGGAATACCATTGGTATAACCTGTACGTACATCTGCGGCATTGACACTATACATACCATATTCCAACATGGTTTCCTTATCATATATCTGATTGCCAAGATTTCGGAACACATCATCGTAATCATCAAGCAACTCATTGTCCCCCTTGTCAATAACAGCCTTGCAAGCATCTGCGGCAATCTGATAAAGTTCTTTTACACGTGCCACATCATCCCGTTGGGCAATATGCAATGTTGCAGGATCGTATGTATTGAGATCCCAACGCAATGAATATCCTGCAGCATAGAGAGCTACACGTGCAAGAATACCATATGCAGAATTCTTGTTGAAACGCTCTGTGGTAGAAGCGGCATTGGCCTCACCTCTCCAAGGAAGCAATTCTACTGCACGTTGCAAATCCGCAACACACTGATCATATATCACATCACGACTTGTACGCGAGGAAGAGAAAGTGGATGCATCGGAAGTCGGAACTGTCGTAAATGGAACATCACCATAATAACGCACTATATTCCAATATGCATATGCACGAATGGCTAGAGCCTCACCCAAGAGTGCATTCACCTTAGACTGTTCGCTTTCCGAAACACTCATCAGCGGCAAGTTCTTGATGCAAACATTGGAATATTCTATCGCCTTATACATGGTGGTATAAGTGTTGCTAAGCATACCTGTCAGGTTGGTAAAGTTATAGTTAGACACATCATACTTAGAATTACTCTCAGTTGATGCTGCCTCATCAGTCCCTTCCAATAACTGATAGCCCAATTCCTGCGTATGAAGATAAGTATACGAACCTACTGTCGTGAGTTCTGCACGCCCAACTGTCTCGAATATAGAGCCGCTATCTGCCTTTGACTCAGAAGGCATATCCAGCCAATCCTGGCATGATGTCATGGTCAAGGCAACAGTAGCTACACTTAATATATTTAATATCTTGTTCATGTCTAGTCTTTATTGAAAATTAGAATGTTAAATTCATACCAATAACCCAACTCTTGGAACGTGGGTATGAAGAATTGTCCACACCTGGAGTAAGAGCACTACCTGAAGCAGAAACTTCTGGGTCATAACCTGAATAACCAGTGATAGTACATACATTGTTCATAGTTGCATATATACGAGCCTTCTGCAAGTAAATCCTCTTCAACCAGTTCTTTGGGAAAGTATAACCCAATGTAATGGTATTAAGACGGAGGTATGAACCATCTTCGATGTAATAACTACTGTGGTCAGAGATGGCCGTTTTGTTATTACTAGAGATATTCCACATACGGCTACCATTATCCTCACCAGGATTCAATTCTGCCAAACGTGCCAGATTTGTAGTTTCCTTACCTGTTGTAGGATCAATCAATGTGTAACGGTTTGCCATGTCAGAGATGGTATTCTGATTAGCGAGATAAGGACCAACAAAACGCTGTGTACTCATGTTGAAGACATCATTACCTACAGAGAAGTTCATAAATACTGTCAAGTCAAATCCCTTATAAGTAAAAGTATTATTCCAACCACCAGTAAAGTCTGGAGAGGCATTACCAATTACAGTACGATCGTTTGTACTCCATACAGGATTGCCATTCTTATCTGTCTCACCAGTAAGTGCCTTGTATTTCACATCGCCAGGCTTTACACTACCACGGTCAGATCCCTTCAAACTAGCAACACCATCTTTCAAACTATAAGTACCATCAGCATTCTGAGTAAAATCCGCAGTAGTATATAGGCCGTCATATACTAAACCATAGAACTGTCCGAGAGACTTACCCTTCTCTATCTTAAATCCCATACGAGACTCATAGTCCTGAATGAAGTAGTCGGACTCACTGCTTGCGCCATATATATCAAGAACTTTTGAGCGATTGAATGCGACATTAAAATCAGTAGTCCACGTAAAGTTCTTCGTACGTACTGGAATTGCATTGATTACCACTTCGACACCACGATTTCGGATAGAGCCTACATTCTGATACTGCGTAGAATAACCTGTAGATGTAGGTATCTTGTTCTTGATGAGCAAGTTCTTTGAGGTATTGTTATACCAATCTACACCTAGGTTCAAGCGACCACGTAGTATTGAGACATCAAGACCTATATTGACCGTTTCAGTTTTCTCCCATTTCAAAGACTCGTTTCCAAGAGTTGTACCAGGCACATAGGTGATGAAGTCTTTTCCATTAATACCATAGTGACCTGAGCCATACGATGTGGCATACATATTGTCATCAATATTGTCATTACCTGCCGTACCAAAGCCAACACGAAGTTTTAAGTTGTCGAAAACCTCCTTCAAACTTTCCATAAAAGGCTCCTCTGAGATACGCCATGCAGCTGACGCTGATGGGAAATATCCCCACTGATTGCCTTTAGCAAACTTAGAAGAGCCATCTCCACGAAGTGTGGCATTGACAAGATAACGGTCAAGATAGTTGTATGACACACGAGTAAACCAAGACACACGACCACGACGGGTCTTGCTAGATGTCCAAATTGCAGGAACACCCATGCTGACATCGTTCAAGCCAAAGTTACCATCTGAGAACTGACGATATTCATTATTGAGTCCCAGCGTCTCCCAATAAGTAGTCTCCTGCCCAAGGAGGGCTGTGAAATGGTGGTCCTTATTGATGTCAAAAGCATAGTTCAAGGTATTGGTCACCTGATACTGCCATGCCTCTGCATTGTTGCGCTTGCCATATCCATAAGGACTTTGGTTAGAAGCTGCCGTCTTGGTAGAGCCATCGTCCCAATAATCTGTACGAGTCTGTTTCCACTGATAGCTAGCAGCTGTACGCCACGTCAAATTCTTGATAATATCAAACTCAATACCAGCATTAACTGTGGCAAGACGAGTATATTTCTCGTTGGTAATTGCATTGTTGTTCAAAATCGGGTTATTTGAATCATAGTTATTACTACCAGGAATTGCATCATAGGCATCAGTAAGATCCTCTCCGAGCAACTGGTCGTTAGTAAAGCGAATACCACCAGTAACAGGTTGAAGAATAGTCTGCTTCAATGTTCCACCAAGAGATCCTCCACCTTCAAGTTTGGTCATCTGCAATGCAGAAGAGAAGTCGAAACGTACGCCCTTCCAAAGTTCATGGTTAATCTTAGCACGAACACTATTCTTGTAATAACCATGCTTAGCCATGATGCCATCCTCTCCTGTATAGTTATAGCTGAGCATATATTTTGTTTTCTCGCTACCTCCAGATATGTTGACATTATGAGTCTGAGCTACACCAGTAGATCCAAAGACCTCATCCTGCCAATCAATACCTGCACGATTTCCATACTCACTGGCAATACGTCCATACGCACCTGTATAGAAGTCTGCATCACTTACACTTCCACCAAAAAGTTGGGCAAAACCATCCTCGTTTCCACGAAGAGTTTGGAACTCATACTGATACTTGACATAATCCTCTACACCAAGCAAATCAAGTTTCTTACCTAACCTTTGGAAACTCACATAGCCGTTATAAGAGACCTCAGTCTTACCAGCCCTTCCGCTTTTAGTAGTAATGAGAATTACACCATTAGCACCAGCGGCACCATAGATTGCAGTAGCTGACGCATCCTTCATGACATCAATCGTTTCAATATCATTGATGTCGACATTGCGAAGACCATCTTCCATCTGAAATCCATCCACGATATAAAGAGGCTTAGTGCTCTGTGTGATTGACGTACCACCACGCACGGTAATATTGATGTCCGCACCCGGAGCACCACTCTGTGTTACAATATTAACACCAGCGGCTTTACCCGTAAGAGCCTGTGCTGCAGACGTAGCAGGAACCGAAGCCAAATCCTTACCGCTTACAGAAGCTGTAGCTGCCGTCAAGTCTCTCTTTTTCACCTTGGCATAACCAATAGACACGACTTCATCGAGCATCTGGGCATCAGACTCCAACTTGACATCAATCTTGGTACGACCTTTTATCTCTACTGTCTTGGTCTTATAACCAACATAAGAGATAACCAATGACTTAGTTGACGCAGGAACAGTCAACTTAAAGTTACCGTCAATGTCGGTAACAGTGCCTGTACCACCAGGCACAGCTTTGACTGTTGCACCGATGATGGCATCCATGTCATCAGTCACTTGACCCGAAATGGTTAGCCCTTGGGCAAAACCTTTTACAGGAGCCAGCAGCATAATCAATACCATGCAAAGCTGGAACATAAGTGATTTGTTTTGCATAAGAATAATTTTTAAGTTTAAAATGTATGTTTATTTTCGGTTTATATTATGGAAGAGGCTTCAAGCCTTCCCATTTCACATTCCAATTGCCATCTTGCGGGAACCCAGGGTTAGGATGAATACTTCCATCCCATCCTGCACACATCATGCCCACTGCCATCAATAAGCCTCCATTGCCAGGCAGATAGAGACGAAGACGCCCATCCTGATAGTTGTGACCGCTTACAAGATAAGTGTTTTTCTGCTGCTTCATGAGCAAAGCCCCCACTGCATTCTGTGGCTCTCCCATTCGGGCAGCACACATCGCCATCATCGGATAATCCCACCCCCATGAAGTTTCCCACTTCCAGTTGTTCCAAATCCATGTCTCGGTTTTCTTCATTTTTTCCAAGTCAATCTGGTGACTGTTGTAAGGAAGCACCCCTACCGCACCCATCACTGCTGGATGGTCGCTAAACATCTTGACATTTGTATACGAATCTGGTTGTGTCTCTGCTGCGAGATAGAGACTATCCTTGGAAGCCAATGGAGAAATTTTCTGGATGATGTCATCCCAATGAGCGTTGCGAGCCTTACCCAAGCGTTCTCTCCACTGTTGAGCTACCTGAAGGGCAAAATGCCAATAACTCAATTCAAACGGAGGATTGACAGTGGTAGCAGCTGGCAATGTCTCTTGTGCTGCAATGCAACCACGAAGTATATAGCGGTCGTTTACCTTGTCATACTCAGCGAAGTCTCCCATAAATTCGGCGGTTTCATCGACCAACTTGGCATACTTCTGCAATACGGCAGGAGTTGGGCTCGCACGGTAAAGCAATTCTGCCAAATAGATAAGATGCGGCTGTTGCCAAATCAAGAAACTACCTACGCTTGATGGTGCCTCACCAGCATCAGGATCAGTCATTTTCATCCAACGCACTCCCTTGAATCCCTGACGCTCAGCTATCTTCCGGGCATTCGCCTCAGCCTTCATATACCATGAGAGCGAACGGTCGAGAAGTTCGGGATGTCCCCACATGGCAAACTGTGCTTGATGCCAAAGAATCATCTCCAAATGGAACTTGCCAAACCATGAATTATAAGTAAGACCAGTTTCCTGTGGAGGTGTATCACCTGCATCTTGGATGGCAAGCAAGTACTGACTTAAGACTACACGACGCTCCAACTCCTTGCCTCTAGAATCCTTACAATCGCCGAAGTCAACCATAGCACCTTTCTTCCAATAGCCAATCCAATATGCCTGTGCAGCATTTACGACATCATCAAAAGTCTTGTTGCCAAACGATTGCTGCTCTACATATTCACAAGTCAACTTGAGGTCAGAAAACTTTGCCTGCAACTGGAAGAAGTTCTTGCCTTTCTGCTTCAGTTTGGCAGAGCCTTGCCACCTCAACATCACAAAATATACGGTTTCATCGATTTTTCGCTTTAGCACTGCAGAGTTTACTGTTTGAACAACAAGCGTTGTGGAGTGAAGGTTGTCCTTAGTCCAATCGCACGCATCATCACAGTGTCCACCAGTAGGATAAGCGAAGCGTATATCCATAGCTATCGTTCCCTTAGACTGGACATGAGTAGCTATCATATCGAGTTCTGGGTCACAAGCAGTCTCCACTGAGTAAGGCTTACCTTTATATATAAACTGGCTCTTGATGACACCATTCCACATATCAAGAGTCTGGTCAACACCCTTTATTTGCTTTGGGTCATTGCCAAGAGAAAGTCCGAGTGTACCGAGATGAAGGCGGTGAGGATTGACACGATACCAATCGCCAGCAGCCTTCTTACGCTTGTCATCCTTTACCTGGGTAGCGTACGGTTCCTTGCGACCACGCCCATAGTCATAGTAACGCCAACTCTCTTCTTCCTTATAATTCTCAGGATTGCCAAAAGAATGCCATCCCCAATCACTCATCGTACCAAGAGGCACGCCCTTGGAATATGCCTTCGGGAAAGACTGCAGCCCTGTACCATCTACAGTCATAGCGAAACCACCATTTCCTATAGACAAGGAGCTAAGAGAATCCATCATCACGACATGAGGATTATTTCTCTGTACTACTTTTCGCTTGTCGATGTTCTGAGCCAGCACACCAAATGAAAACAGTACACAAATACTCAAAATGATTTTTCTCATTTGTTTAGTTTTTAGTTATAATTTGCTTGCAAAATTAGGATTTTCTTGAATTATCATACAGACAATATTGTACACACTCATATATTTTCATACTTCTAGAACGCCCTACAACACGATAGTACAACTAATAAAGATTCCCTAAACTAAAAAACATCCTCCATTCCTCACTTAATAACCAAGCAAGTTTGAAAACAAACAAGCCAATAGTGAAGATTGAAGGATGACAACTTATTAATATTTAAAGATTAATCTAAAACATCTGCGCCACCCGCTTTACACCTGCCACCAATGCGTCCACCTCTTCCTTTGTATTATAAAGGGCGAAGCTGGCACGCACCGTACCGAGAATGCCAAATCTATCCATTAATGGTTGGGCGCAATGATGACCTGTACGAACGGCAATGCCGAGACGGTCGAGAAGCGTTCCCATATCCATGTGGTGAATGTTGCCCACCAAGAAACTGACAACGGCATCTTTTCCTTCTTGTTCGCCAAAGAGTCTGATACCATCGATGGCCCGCATCTGTTCCATGCAATACCGGGTCAGTTCCTGCTCGTGCTTGGCGATGTTGTCCATACCAAGAGCCGACACATAATCTATTGCCTTTGCCAATCCGTGGGTAGCCACATAATCAGGAGTACCTGCCTCAAACTTGAAAGGCAATTTTTCGAAAGTCGTTTTCTCGAAGCTCACACTCTCTATCATCTCGCCACCTCCCTGGTAAGGAGGCATGCGGTCGAGCCATTCCTCCTTGCCATAAAGCACACCGATACCTGTAGGTCCATATATCTTATGACCGCTGAATGCAAAGAAATCGCAATCCAAGTCTTGCACATCCACAGCAAAGTGAGGAGTACTCTGGGCGCCATCGACAATCACAGGAACACCATGGTCGTGGGCTATCTTAATCATCTCTTTCACTGGGTTCACCGTGCCGAGCACATTACTTACTTGAGCAATGCTCACGATTTTGGTGCGTTCGGTAAACAGACCTGCAAATTCATCGAGGCTCACCTCTCCCCTGTCATTGATGGGAACGACACGGATGGCTATGCCTTTCTTGGCTGCCTGCAGCTGCCAGGGCACGATGTTGGAGTGATGTTCCATCGTGGAAATAATCACCTCGTCTCCCTCGCCCATAAACTCATCGCAGAACGAAGAAGCCACGAGATTCAGGCTCTCCGTAGTGCCACGGGTAAAGATGATTTCCTCGGTCTTTGGAGCATTGATAAACTTGCGCACCGTCTCACGTGCCGCCTCGTGCAGGTCGGTGGCCTGCTGCGAGAGGTAATGCACGCCGCGGTGCACGTTGGCGTTTACGTTCAAGTACTCGTCGCGCATGGCGTCGAGCACGCAGAGGGGCTTCTGCGTCGTTGCCGCATTGTCGAGATAAACCAACGGCTTATCATACACAGTTCTCGATAAAATCGGGAAATCCTGTCGTACTTTGTTTATATCATACATAATGATTAACTCCTTTAACTCCAAATTATTTATTTACATAATTTGCAACCCTCGCACTTGTTCAATTCTCCCCGGAATCGTTTCTCCACGAGATGATGGAGGCGATCACGCAATGGCTCCAGTTCCATCTTGTCGATGACTTCATTGATAAACGCAAACTGGAGGAGCAACTTTGCTTCCTCACGACTCACGCCACGCTGCTGCATATAGAAGAGAGCGGCATCGTTGAGCTGACCTACCGTACTTCCATGCGCACACTTCACGTCATCGGCATAAATCTCCAACATAGGTTGGGTAAACATGCGGGCGGTCTTGGTGGCGCAAAGGTTCTGGTTGGTTTCCTGGGAAGTAGTCTTCTGGGCGCCATGGCGCACCAGCACACGCCCTGCGAAAGCTCCACGAGCCTCATCGTCGAGTACATATTTATAGAGCTCGTTGCTGGTGCAATGACCTACCTGATGGTCGATGAGCGTGTTGTTATCTACCACCTGGTTCTTATCAGCGACAACACACCCGTTGCAGAAGCACTCGGCTCCCTCTCCCTTGAACACGAGGTCGAGGCGGTTGCGGGTGATACCATTATGGAGCGTTATCACATTGTGGTTCACGCGGCTGTTGGCCTGCTGCTCGATATAGACATTGCTGACACGACGGTTCTTGATATGCGTCTCCTCCAAACAATAAAGGTCGAGACTGGCATTCTCACCCACGAAAGCCTCTATGACTTGGGTGGCGAGGAAGTTCTTGTCATCGGCAGCATGGTCGCAGAAGAGGAGCTTTGCCTCAGCTCCCTGTTCCAAGACGATGAGGACACGACGGTTCACCATCAAATCGACATCCGACCGAAGGATATTGATAACCTGGATAGCACGGTCCACCTTCACATTCTTTGGAACATAGACCAACAGACCATCCTGCGCCAACATCGTGTTGAGAGCAGTAATGCCGTCCTCGGCGGTCTTAGCGATCTTACTGTAATATTTTCCGATGAAGCCAGGGTTCTCAGCCGCCACCTTGCTCAGAGAGTCCACGATGACTCCCTCTGGCAGATCCACCTTTGGCAATGCCTTGCTATAGAAGCTGTCATTGACAACGAAGTAAAGCGAAGTGCTCAAGTTAGGCACATCGCAACGGAAAGCCTGGTAAGGATCGACGGGGATTTCAAGGCGATTCAAGTTCAAGCCATAGTCTGGCTCGAACACCGCACTCATATCCGTATATTTGTACCTCTCCACCTTGCGAGAAGGGAAGCCCAGGCGGCGGAAATCCTCGAAGGCAGCATCACGCACTGCATTGAGGGCCTCGGCACAGTTCTTCTTGATCATTCTCGAAGAATGCTGATACAATTCTAAATATTGTTTCTCTGCGTTCATAGCAATCCTCCTTATTCCTTGCCGTCCACCTCTGCCTTGATCCAGTCGTAGCCACGCGTCTCTATCTCCTTGGCAAGCTCCGGTCCGGCGGTCTTCACGATTCTGCCCTTGTAGAGTACGTGTACCACACTCGGCTTGATCATGTCGAGCAAACGCTCGTAGTGAGTGATGACGATGGCAGATGTCTTGTCGGTGTGCATCTTGTTCACGCCGTCTGCCACGATGCGCATGGCATCCACGTCCAGGCCGGAGTCTGTTTCGTCGAGGATGGAGAGCTTGGGCTCCAGCATGGCCATCTGGAAAATCTCATTGCGCTTCTTCTCTCCTCCGGAGAAACCTTCGTTGACAGAACGGCGAGCCAACTTACTGTCCAGCTCCACCAGTTCGCGCTTCTCGCGCATCAGTTTCATAAACTCGCTTGTGTTCAATGGCTCCAACCCCTGGTACTCACGCTTGGCGTTGATGGCGGCACGCATGAAGTTGGTCATGCTCACACCTGGAATCTCCACAGGATACTGGAAAGAGAGGAACAAGCCCTCGCGAGCGCGATCCTCGGGTTTCATATCCAGGAGGTTCTTGCCGTTGAAGATTGCCTCGCCTTCTGTCACCGTATAGAGTGGATTACCTGTGAGCACGGCACTCAAGGTTGACTTACCCGAACCGTTAGGTCCCATGATTGCATGTATCTCGCCATCATTGATGGTCAAGTTGATGCCTTTCAATATTTCTTTGCCTGCAATAGTAGCATGCAGATTCTTTACTTCTAACATAATTTCTAACTTTTATTTTCCGATGATACCGGCACTTTTTGCTTATCCTACCGTGCCCTCCAGCGAAACGCTCAAGAGTTTCTGCGCCTCGACGGCAAACTCCATAGGCAACTTGTTGAGCACGTCCTTGGCATAGCCGTTGACTATCAAGCCTACAGCCTCCTCGGTAGGGATGCCTCGCTGATTGCAGTAGAAGAGCTGGTCTTCAGAAATCTTCGAGGTCGTAGCCTCATGCTCGAACACAGCGGTGTCGTTATGGGCATCCATATAAGGAAAGGTGTGGGCGCCACAATCGCTGCCAAGCAACAAGGAGTCGCAGGAGCTATAGTTGCGGGCATTGTCGGCACTGGACGTGGCACGTACCAAACCGCGATAGGAGTTCTGGCTATGGCCGGCGGAGATACCCTTCGAGATGATGGTACTCTTGGTATTCTTGCCCATGTGTATCATCTTGGTGCCCGTATCTGCCTCCTGGTAGTTGTTGGTGACAGCCACACTGTAGAACTCTGCCACAGAGTTGTCGCCACGCAAGATGCAAGAAGGATACTTCCAGGTGATGGCGGAGCCCGTCTCCACCTGCGTCCAACTCAACTTGGAGTTGACACCACGCAACTCGCCTCGCTTGGTCACGAGATTCAAGACACCGCCCTTGCCGTTCTCATCGCCCGGGTACCAGTTCTGCACGGTAGAATACTTGACTTCCGCATTGTCCTTGACGATAATCTCGACGATAGCCGCATGGAGCTGGTTCTCGTCGCGCATCGGAGCGGTACATCCTTCAAGATAGGAAACATAAGCATCATCATCGGCGATAATCAACGTACGCTCAAACTGTCCTGTGTTGCGGGCATTGATGCGGAAGTAACTGCTCAACTCCATCGGGCAACGCACGCCCTTGGGAATATAGACAAACGATCCATCGCTGAACACGGCACTGTTCAATGCCGCATAAAAGTTGTCACGATAAGGAACGACCGTTCCCAAATACTCCTTCACCAAGTCGGGATGTTCCTTGATAGCCTCGCCGATACTACAGAAGATGACACCTTTCTCACGCAGTTTCTCCTTGAAGGTCGTCTTCACAGACACCGAGTCCATGATGGCATCCACGGCGGTACCGCTCAAAGCCAAACGTTCCTCCAAAGGAATACCCAGCTTGTCGAAAGTCTTCTCCAACTCAGGATCAATCTCCTTGTTCTTTGGCTTCTTCGCCAAAGGGTCGGCATAATATGAAATCTCCTGATAGTCAACCGGCGGCACATGCACGTGCCCCCACTTGGGCTCTTGGAGCGTCTTCCAGTAATTGTAGGCTTTCAGACGAAATTCGAGCATCCACTCCGGCTCCCCTTTCTTCTGCGAGATCAGGCGCACAACATCCTCGTTGAGACCTTTTTCTATGATTTCAGTATGCACGTCGGTGGTAAAGCCATACTCATATTTCTGGTCTATCACGTCCTTGACAACCTGATTCTGTTCTTTCTCTATTTCTGCCATTGTTATATAGAATAACCTTTGTTGTTTTAACCCTAAATAGGGATAAGCCTTTGCTGGCTCATCCCTATTTTGAGGAGTCAGGGAGTTGAAGGAGTCAAGGAGTTAAGACAACAGTTCGTGTAGCGTATGTTCTTTACCTTTACTATTCAAAGGCATCTGTCTTAACTCCTTTAACTCCTTAACTTCTTTAACTCCTAAATTTTACAGTTTCTGTTCCACCTCTATCTCTGTGAATGTCTCGATGACGTCACCCTCCTGGATATCGTTGTAGTTGACGAGGCTCAAACCACATTCCATACCCGTGACAACCTCCTTGACATCGTCCTTGTAACGCTTCAATGCGCCGATGTCGGCTGTACGAATCACGATACCATCGCGGATGACACGAGCCTTATCCTTGGAATGAACCTTGCCCTCGACAACGAGACCTCCGGCGATGGTGCCCACCTTGGAAATCTTGAAGGTCTGCTTCACCTCCACCTGACCGGTGATGATTTCCTTCTTCACCTTGTCGAGCATACCTACCATCGCACTCTTGATGTCGTCGATGGCGTCGTAGATGATGGAGTAAGTGTTGATTTCGACACCCTCACGGTCGGCAGCCTTGCGGGCATCTGCGGACGGACGAACCTGGAAACCTACGATGATGGCATCCGAAGCAGAAGCCAGCATGACGTCGTTCTCGGAAATCTGACCCACAGCCTTGTTGACCACGTTCACCTGAACCTTCTCGGTAGAAAGTTTGATGAAGGAGTCGCTCAACGCCTCTACAGAGCCATCGGTATCACCCTTCACGATGACGTTCATCTCGTGGAACTCACCACGTGCGATACGATGGGAGATGTCGCCAAGGGTCAAACGCTTCTGGGTACGCAAACCCTGTTCGCGCTGCAACTGCTCACGCTTGTTGGCAATCTCGCGAGCCTCTTGCTCCGTCTCGATAACATGGAACTGGTCGCCCGCGGTAGGAGCGCCGTTCAAACCGAGGATGATAGCTGGCTCGGCAGGAGCTGCCGACTTGATGTTGGCATTGCGCTCATTGAACATCGCCTTCACACGTCCCCAGGAAGTACCGGCGAGCACGATGTCACCCACCTTCAACGTTCCGTTGGCAACCAACACGGTAGATACGTATCCACGTCCCTTGTCAAGAGAAGACTCGATGATGGTACCCGCGGCACGACGGTTAGGATTAGCCTTCAAGTCGAGCATGTCAGCCTCCAAGAGCACCTTGTCGAGAAGGTCGTGTACACCGATACCCTTCTTGGCACTGATTTCCTGGCACTGGTATTTGCCACCCCACTCCTCTACGAGCAAGTTCATGTTGGCCAAGTCCTCGCGGATTCTGTCAGGATTAGCGCCTGGCTTATCTATCTTGTTGATAGCAAACACCATAGGCACACCAGCCGCCTGGGCATGTGCGATGGCCTCCTTGGTAGTAGGCATCACGGAGTCATCGGCAGCGATGATGATGATGGCAATATCGGTAGCCTGCGCACCACGGGCACGCATGGCGGTAAACGCCTCGTGGCCAGGGGTATCGAGGAATGTCACCTTACGACCACTGTTCAATGTCACACTGTAAGCACCGATGTGCTGGGTAATGCCACCCGCCTCACCGGCTATCACATTGGTGTTGCGGATATAGTCGAGCAGAGAGGTCTTGCCATGGTCCACATGGCCCATCACCGTCACGATTGGGGCACGTGGCACCAAGTCGTTCTCATCATCCTCTTCCTCGCTCACTGCCTCCTGAACCTCGGCACTGACATATTCGGTCTTAAAACCGAACTCCTCGGCCACCATGTTGATGGTCTCGGCGTCAAGACGCTGGTTGATGGACACCATGATACCCACACCCATCAAGGTGGAGATGACCTGGGTAACGGAGATGTTCATCATCGTAGCCAACTCGCTTACGGTAACGAACTCGGTGAGTTTCAGCACCTTGCTCTCCTTCTGTTCCTGGCGGGCCTGGTCTTGCAGTTTCTCCTGCACGGCCTCACGCTTCTCCTTGCGATACTTAGCACCCTTCTTGTTCTGGCTCTTGCTAGTCAAGCGAGCAAGCGTCTCCTTAACCTGACGTGCTACAGCCTCGTCGTCCACCTCTATCTGACGCTGGTTGTTCTTGTTGTTGCTCTTATTCTTGTTTTTGTTCTTGTTCTTCTTGTTGCCACCATTTTGGTTGTTCTGGTTGCCACCGTTTCTGCCCCCATTGTTCTGGTTGGCCTCGGCGTTGATATCCACGCGTTCCTTGTTGATGCGAACACGCTTTTTACGCTCGCCGTGCTGCTGGGCAAGTTTCTCCTCACGTTCCTTGCGGCGCTCTTCCTTTGACTTTTTCTTAGGACGGGTGCTTTGGTTCAAGGAAGACAAGTCGATCTTACCCAACACCTTCGGTTCGTTGGCAGAAAGTTTTTTCTCACTCTTGAGAGTAAACACACTTCCAGAAGCATTTGCCACAGCAGGCTGGTTCGCTTGCTTTGGCTGGTTGTTGTTAGCCTGATTCTGCATTACCTTTTGCTTATTTAGCTTCTGCTGGCCATCCTGTTGTCCATCATTTGGCTTCTGTTGGTCGTTTCTCAGGCCACCATTTCCATCAGCATGTTTATTCTCAGCCTTGGAAGCGTTATTAACTGGCGCAGGGCTGACGGCAGCAGCCCCCTCTTTCTCCACAGGAGCAACAGACTTAGCAACAGGACTTTTTCCGATGCTGTCCAAGTCTATCTTGCCCAATGGCTTATATTGTTGTTTGCCACTGGACTCCAAGACGCTCTCAGCACGGTTGTCCTTCTGCTCAGGCGCACGTTTCTTATCTTTTGACTTCTTTGTGAAAAGTTTCTCGGCTTGGTTGCGCACTTCCTTGTCCTGGCAGAAGGCATCGCTGAGAGCCTTGTACTGCTGGTCACTAAGTTTGAAGTTCGGATCATCCTTCACCTCTCCCAATTCCTTTTTCTTTGATAGGAACTCAACTGCCGTCTGAGATCCTATGTTCAATTCACGTAGTGCTTTGTTTAATCTGATGCTCATATATTATAATTTATACTCCTTTTCTCTTTATCTCTAATGTCCTTGTCCGATTCTTTGATTATTGCTCGAACTCGGCGCGTAATACCTTCAATACATTATCTACTGTCTCTTCCTCCAAGTCGGCCTTCTCTACGAGCATGTCACGAGGTGCGTTGAGCACTTGCTTGGCTGTGTCCAAGCCAATGCCCTTGATGGCATCGATTACCCACTGGTCGATCTCGTCGGAGAACTCATCCAAATAGATGTCCTCGTCTGCTTGGTTCTCGTCTATCTCGCGGAACACATCTATCGTATATTCTGTCAACATAGACGCCAACTTGATGTTCATACCGCCACGGCCGATGGCCAAGCTCACCTCCTCCGGCTGCAAATAAACCTCAGCCTTCTTGTTTTCCTCGTCGATGGTCACAGAGGAGATCTTGGCTGGAGCCAAAGCACGCTGGATAAACAACTTCACGTTGCTACTATAGTTGATGACGTCAAGGTTCTCGTTGCAAAGCTCGTGTACGATACCATGCACACGGCTACCCTTGACACCCACGCAAGCGCCCACCGGGTCTATGCGGTCGTCGAATGTCTCGACGGCAATCTTGGCGCGCTCACCCGGCATACGGGCGATACGGCGAATAGCGATCAGCCCCTCGGCAATCTCCGGGACCTCAGCCTCCAGCAGACGCTGCAAGAACATAGGAGAGGTACGGCTCAAGATAATCTTCGGGTTGTTATTCTCATTGTCAACACGCTCAATCACGGCGCGCACCGTCTCGCCCTTACGATATTGGTCGGTAGGAATCTGCTCCGCCTTCGGCAAAATCAACTCGTTGTTCTCGTCATCGACGATAAGCACCTCACGCTTCCAGATCTGATAAACCTCGCCCGAGACAACCTGGCCCACGCGGTCCTTATACTTATTGTACAGGGAGTCGTGCTCCAATTCCAGGATCTTAGAAGCCAAAGTCTGGCGAAGGGTCAGGATGGCGCGACGGCCGAACTTGTTGAAGTCCACCTTCTCACTCACATCCTCGCCCACCTCGTAGTCGGCCTGAATCTTGCGAGCCTCCGTCAAAGTGATTTCCTTGTTCTCATCCTCCACGTCACCATCGGCAACAACCACACGGTTGCGATAAATCTCGAAGTCGCCCTTGTCCGGGTTGACAATCACGTCGAAGTTCTCATCACTACCGAAAATCTTGGCCAGCACATTGCGGAAGCTTTCCTCCAGCACGCTCACCAAAGTAGTACGGTCGATATTCTTGGTTTCTTTAAACTCGCGGAATGTATCAATCATACTCGCGGTTATTTCTTGATCTTTCTTAGCCATAGTTTATTTGAAACTTATTAAATATTTTGTATATTTCACCTTATCCATCTGGAACACATGGTCCACCTCCTGCTTGACGGGGCGTTTCTTGCCTTCCACCTTTACCTTTTCCTCGACACTGACCGTGAAGTCATTGCCATCCACTGACTTGAGGACGCCTTTCACCTTCTTTCCGTCGGCATCGAGCACCTCCACTTCCTTGCCCACGAAGTTGATGTACTGCTGAGGTACCTTGAATGGTTGACCGAGGCCCGCCGAACCCACTTCGAGTTCAAAATCCTCCTTGTCACGATCCAAGTGGTCTTCGATGAATCTGCTCAGATTCACACAATCCTCGATCCACACACCATCTACATGGTCGATTTCGACAACGATTCTGTTGTCTTGACTAATTTCGATGTCCACCAAGAAATAATCCTTATCTTGGAGCCACTCATCCACTAATGTTTTTACGACGTTTTTGTCAATCATATATACCTTATTAAAATAAAATGAGGAACTCTTTGCGAGCCCCTCATTCCACTGAACGTTTGCAAAATTACGAATAATTTCGATATTATCCAAAATTTTTGCAACTTTTTCTTTGTTCCATGCACATTTTTATTTGTTTGTGCATGATTTTGACAAGATTTTCTTGTATTCCTCTGGAGTTTTAAGTATTTTTATCGCTTCTTTCACTTGTTTGTCATAACGCAAGGAATTGCGGATGGCCCCTCCTTGGTAATAGTAGGCGGCCACGATGTCATTCTCCAGGAGGTGCTTGATGGTTTGCTTGTTGTAGTCCAAGTCCTTTGCCACATTATGGCTCAGTTTTTTCTTCAGCGCCTCTATCTCCGGCTTGGCGTCATCGTAATATCCCTCAAACTTGGCCAGCTTCTCCAAGTCCTTCAGGTATTTCTCCGTCTCACGGTCGTACTTGAAATCCGCTTTCAGCACTCTCTCCTTAAATTCCTCGTAGTCTTGGTCTGTCAAGGCGAACTCTTCCGCGGGGGCTATCGTCGGATGCTTGGCGATGTAGTCTATCTCGTAGTTGAGCATCACCTCGTTGCTGTCACGGGCTCCCGCCAGGTAGAAGGCGATGTTCGGGACGGTGTCCGCCTTCACCTCCACGTCGGGCTTGATGCCGCCTCCGTCACGCACTTCCCTGCCCCCTGCCGTGTAGAACACCTTCGTCAGGGAGTCGGGCACATGCTCTACGTATCCGCCCTTGGAATGCTTGTAGTTCAAGGCTTGCACGCAGCGTCCGCTAGGGATATAGTACTTGGCTGTGGTCAACTTGATTTGTCCGTTGTAAGGCAAGTCCATCGTCGTCTGCACCAATCCCTTTCCATACGTGCGCGTACCTAATATGACAGCGCGGTCGTAGTCTTGCAAACTGCCGCTGGTGATTTCACTGGCGCTCGCCGTGTTCTCATTGACCAGCACCACGACAGGCATCACCGTGTCGAGTGGTTCGACGGTTGTCTTGTATTCATTGTTCATGCGCTGCATCTTGCCCTTCATCGACAGGACGACCTTGCCCTTCGGCAAAAACATGTTGACGATGCTCACCGCCTCCGGCACCGACCCGCCGCCATTGTTGCGCAAGTCCAGAATCAACTTGTCGGCGCCTTGCTTCTTCAAGTCGATGAGCGCACGGCGCACGTCCTTGGCACTGTTCTCGTTGAAATTGTTGTAGTTCATGTAGCCTATATTGTCCTTCAACATGCCATAATAAGGTAGATAGGGCATCTGGATGGTACGGCGCGTAATTTTCATCTTCATCTCCTTGCCCGTGCTGGGTCTTTTGATTTTGATGATAAACGAGGTGCCGGGTTCTCCACGCAAGTGTTCGCTCACGTAAGCGACATCCTTTCCCACCATCGAAGAATCTGCGATACTCAGGATGATGTCGCCTTTCCTCAACCCAGCCTCGGCAGCCGGCATATTCTCGTAAGGCTCATCCACCACCACCTTTTGCAGTTGGTTGTTATAGCGCACCAAGGCGCCCACACCGGCATACTTGCCCGTAAGCATACGTTTCAGTTCCTTCTGGTCTGACTCGGGGTAATACGTGGTATAAGGGTCCAGGCTCCCCAGCATCGCCTTGATGCCATTGCCGATCACCTCGTCCGCATCGAGGGTATCGACATACATCAGGTCGAGATTCTTATAGATGGCATTGAACACATCCATATTCTTGGCCACCACGAAGTCATGGTCTTTGTTCTTCTGCGAGAAGCCCGGCAATGCGAGGAGCAATGCCAGCATAGAGATTAATATCTTCTTCATATTTATCTTTATATATGAGTTTTTCCTACAAAATTACTCATTTCTTTGAAAAAGCAGTTCTTTTTTAGCTTAAAAAATGCCAAAGAGACAGAAAAACACACATTTTGGAGGAAAATTCAAAAAAAGTCGGAGAAAAATTTGGTAGAATCGTGAAAAGTTAGTACTTTTGCACTCGCAAATAAGGACTTTATGTTTTTATCTTCGCCAAATGCTTCAATAGCTCAGTTGGTTAGAGCACCTGACTGTTAATCAGGGGGTCGTTGGTTCAAGCCCATCTTGAAGCGCAATATCACAAGCCTTGCAAGTCAACCACTTGCGAGGCTTTATTGTTTACTCGCATCTTATAATTTCTATAAGAAAAAGCCCTCGCCTTGCGGTTCTTGCAAGACGAGGGCTGGAGTTGTTTTGGAAAAATGTGAGGGGGATTAGAGGTTGATCTTGTAGCCTACCGTCAACTGGAACACGCCGTTGTGGTAGCTTTCGTCCGTCTTTTCCTTGTCGTTGTTGATCTTTGTCGTACCTATGTTGTAGCGGGCGTCGATGACGATATTGTAGAACTCGTAGGAGATGCCCACGGGGACGGCGAAGTCGAAGGTGTTGCAGTGGTCCTTGGCATCCACCTCGTTATGCTTGTCAAATGCTGCCGCCAAACCTGTTGCGGTGACATTGTACTTAGACTTTGCCGAGAGCAGGAAGCCTGGCTGGATACCTGCCTTTACGGCGAAGCCCTTGAAGAGATAGACGTTCGCGAGGATGGGGACGTTGAGGTAGTCCAGCTTGAACTTGCTCTTGTCCTTGAGGGTCAAGTCAGACGCTGTTATCGATCCGTCTCTTTCTCTTCCCTGCTGCGAATAGAGGACACCTGCCGTAATGGCAAACGCCTTGCTTACCTGATAGCCCGCTTCCACTCCTCCAGTAAAGCCAATAGTGCTCATACCGTTCATTGTGGTTTCGTAGTTGCGGTCGAACTGGTAAGTACGCTGATAGGCGTTGTTGGTGATGGTCGCTACGTTGACACCTATCTTGGGAGTGATAGAGAATGTCCCTGCGGCTGGTTGCGCGAAGGCGCCGATTGCTGCCATGAGGGCAACGATGAATGATGTTACTTTCTTCATACCTTTTTGATTTTGATTGATTAATTACTTCTTTTGGGAACCGCCGGAAAGGAAATTCCAAGACCACTTGTACTTGTTCACTTGATCGACAAATTTTTGAAGGTCTGTCTTGGTATAGATAGATCCTATCGACGTGATCGTGGCTGACTCTTGATGCCCCCCCGCACGATATTCAAATTTCAAATTTGGGGTGTAATGGTCCTTGCCGAACGAGGTCTTCGCCGTGGCCTTGAGGCTGAAAGAGCCTGAGCTAGGATACTTGCTGATGGTGAAGCTCTTGTAGTACTTGCCTGTCACCGCCTCGGTCTGCGTCTTGCCGTTCTCGTCGGTGTAGATAACCGAAAGGTCGAGCACGTCCAGCAGGTCGGCGTTGGGTTCCAGGCTCAGGCTTACCTCCTGCTCCTGTACCTTGTTGTCATCATCATCACTGCTACAAGATACCATCATCGTGGCTGCAAAGGCAGCAAAGAGAACTAAGAGAATAGGGAAAAACTTTTTCATTTTTTTGTTTTTGTTGTTAATGAATGATTAAGAAGCCCCACGCCACCACTGCGTGGCATAGGGCTTGTGCATTTTAGTTTAAGAATTGTTTTAGTTTGATAACGTTGGTGTGTGAGCTTGACGACCTACCACGTGCTTGTAG
>CAVGEN010000050.1:0-6477 GCA_963628185.1 Waltera intestinalis
ACCAATTGCATTAATTACTTCCATTCTACCTTAATTATTTATACTGGTTAATATCGATTGCCTTTGGCTTCTGAGCCTCATGCTTGTGCTCTGTGCCATCGTAAATGAAGAGGTTGTCCATCAAAGAACGGCCGAGACGACCCTTTGGCAACATACCCTTGACAGCGTGGCGGAGGATCTTGTCCATTCCGTCAGGACGCTTGCGCAACTCGGCTGGAGTATTGAAGCGCTGACCACCAGGATAACCAGTGTAACGTGTGTAAACCTTATCTGTCTCCTTCTTGCCGGAGAACACCACCTTGGCAGCGTTGATAATGATTACGTTGTCACCACAATCTACGTGTGGAGTGAAAGTTGGCTTGTACTTACCGCGGAGCAACTTAGCTACCTTTGAGCAAAGGCGACCTACTACCTGGTCTGTTGCGTCGATTACAACCCACTCTTTCTTAGCTGTCTCCTTGTTTACGGAGATAGTCTTGAAACTTAATGTGTCCATTTTAAAATTTAAATTACTACTAAAAAACGTTTTTAATCTTTTTATTCACTTTTTGGATAGGTGATTCACTAACCGCAAACCCCGGCCACAGGATGTTGCTATTAACACACGCTATCCTGGGGACTCTAAGTGTATCCCCGAAATAATCGGACTGCAAAGGTACGCATTTTTATTTAATTATGTGTAAATTACAGCCGAACAGCCCATTTATTTATAAATATTTAACGTCTTTTACCATACAATAGTGAAGGCAACCAGTCATCCCGACTAGTTGCCCTTTATTTTAATGTACAAGTTTTACAAAAACAGCCCTGTTGCTACATTTTCCCAAACTGGCAGCACGCTATGCGTGCGCCAAGGCTATCCAAACTTTTGTAAAAGATAAAAAAAATCTAATCCATGTATCCCAGACGTTGAAGTGCTTGGCACTCGTCTGGTGGCGCACCTGCGCTAGCATTGGCACACTCATAAAAGGAAGCCCCTCAGAGGGAATCCCATTTCTAAAAACACGCTTAATTTCCTTTTACTTAAAATTACGTTTATATTATATCAGAATTGCCCTTTTCTATCGTTATCGGGCCAATCTCTGTTACACCTCTTGGCAAGAGGTGTGCGTTAAATCTTGTTTGCTCTGCAAAATTACGATATTTTTTTGATAGTCAACGCGAAAAAACGGAAAATTTTATGATTTTGCCAGTTTTTTCGTGTTTTTCTCCTTTTTTTGTAGTTTTCTTACCTTTTACTTTGCCCCTGATTGCCAGAAACTTAAATGTTAGGTTACACCTCTTGCCAAGAGGTGTGCGTTTTTCATACATCTCACCGCCCCTATATACCTTATTTATATATATAGGAGAACATCAATCGACAAGCCTTTTCCTTCCATTTTTTCAAATCATCCAAGAGCAATTACGGAGATGGTACGGAGTTGGTATAGACATCATACGGATTTCATGCGAGGGAGAACAAGTTTTTGACCAAGGCAAATGCCCCAGTGGGGCAACCGGGGCAACCGGGGCAAACTCAGTTACTTGGCAGCGGTCGGGTTGCTGCGCACCGCACACAACGTTAAAAGTAGCTAAATTTTCAGTCAAACACTTGCATGGTATTGATATTTTTACTAATTTTGCCGCCAAATTAAAAGAAGATAATAAGATTGCCCATCGAACAAGATGATTAAAAGGGCAGCATTTAAGTAAAAGAAAAAATAACTTATAAATTTTAAGTAAAAGATGAGAAAGGTTCTACTTTTATCAGTGTGCCTTATTGCGTCCGCCTATTATGGGGGGGTAATTTGTGGGCAGATGTAAAACTGTCTGGTGAAACCGGTGGTACATTGACCATTACGGTTGAACAAAACACGTCAAGTGATGATGCCAGCTCACTTGAAAGTTATATGAGTGGCAAATCATTCAAAGAGATTGTATTCATTGGTGGTGGCAAGGTCACCAACGACTTTATCAGCAAGCTCAACAACAACGTTTCCAATGTTACCGTCTTGGACATGGGAGGCGTAACCATCGACAACTTGTCTTCATCATCCATTCCTACGGGGTTGGACTTTTCCAAACTCACAGAACTCACCGTTCCTAAGACCAAGGTTGTCGATGAGAAGATGACTTTCCCAAAAACTGTGTTCAACGAAAGCGAAAGCAGTCACATCTATGAATGGGGAGATTACGAAGGCATTACCAAGCTCATCTTCCCAGAGGGTTATACAGAAATTGCCGACGAAGTATTTCCAAACAGCTATGGTTTCAAGTGGATTAAAGCCCTTGGCCTTCCCTCTACTCTCAAGACCATCGGTAAAAAGGCATTTGTGAACAAGGCTAATTTGACCGAAGTGACTTTCCCTGCCAATCTCGACAAGATTGACGATGCAGCTTTTGCAAACACTCCGCTTAAAAAACTGAAGTTCAACAACAAATTGCGCTTTATCGGCAACTCTGCCTTTTCATATTCCAGTGAAATAACGGAGGAAACACTTATCATCCCTGCAAGCGTGAAATACATCGGCCCTTGGGCCTTCAACTTCCGCCAGTATCAGGACGTTTATTTCCAGGGCACAAAGGCCCCCATCATGCCTTTCGGCAAATCGGTACTTGCCGACAACTCAAATAACGAAGGGAAAACTGCTTTCTCGGCAAACACCTTGATGGGCAACAATGGTTTCAGCCCAGAGGGAGGCAAGAGCAACCACGACAATGCAAACGAAGGTTGGGCCAACCGCGACAACTACTACAACAATAGTTATTATTTCTGCGTCCTGCACTACCCGAAGACTTTGACCAACAATGATGACATCGACACCTACGTGGATGTTACCCGCAAGTACATTACCAAGACAGAAGGTGATTTTCAATATGCAGAAACCTACACGGCAGGAAACGAAACAACAGCCCTTAGCAAGGTAGGAGAATATAGCGCAAGTAAAGATGTAGCGTATGGCTACAAAGACACTTATCTCGGCGAGCAGTACATTTGGCCTTCACAGACTCAGTGGATGCGTGCCTATATCACTGCAGCAAATGGTCTGCGCTGGGATGGCACGACCCAATATCGTCCTACACTCTCAGATGAGGACAAGAAAATCTATGCAGAGGCTGGCTATGCAATCGGCACAGGCGAAGGCCAATATTCAGAAGACGAACTTAGCAAAATGGCTCACATGGGCACCCGTATGTTCGTGCTTGCCAACGCTGACGGCCATGGCGAGAACTACGACCCAAGCATCAAGAAGGACGGCACATGGTGGACACTCTGCGTACCTTTCAACATGACCAAGAAGCAGGTGCTTGAAGCCTTCGGCGACAAGACACGACTCTACCTCTTCACTAGCGTGACTCGTGAGATTGATGTCAACAACAGAAACCACATCCTCATCCGTTTCGCCACCGACCCACTGGCGCACAATACTGCTTATACAAGCGGTGACAATACCGGCAAGAAGGCCAAATTTGAGACAAGCGAGAACGCCACCCAAGAGTATGGCCATATCGCCGGCGAATGGGACTACAGCTACATCGACAACGAAAACAACACAAACGTTGGAGACGATGACATCGTCATTTGGGCACATGAGTCTTACATGATCAAGCCAATGAACGGCGAGAGTTCTGACCAAGAAGCCACCAGCATCGTCATCAACAACTACGAGCCTGTACCCGGCAACCCACAGCCTTCCGTCGTACGTGCCAAGACCATCAAGAAGACACAGGACAATACAGACTACGAGAACTGCTACCGCTTCATCGGCAACTATATCTCCGGCGAGAATATGCCACAGTACTGCTACTTCTACGGCACAACCAAATCAGACAAGAACGAAAAGTTCAGATTCCTGACCGGTACCAACTCCACTTGGAAGCCCAATAAGAGCCTCATCGAGGCACACGCCCATGACGGTGGTGCAGAAGACTACAAGAACTTCTTCGGCGGCAACACGACCAACGAGGCCAAGGTGATGCAGACCACCCTCTTCGGTTTCGACGAGGACGACAGCCCCACAGGCATCGAAGACGTGAAGATTGTCATTGGCTCAGACACCTTGGCACCTATCTTCAGCCTCGACGGCAAGTTGGTCAGCGCATCAGGCAACACCACAGGCCTTGCCAAGGGTATCTATGTAAAGGCAGGAAAGAAGTTTGTTGTTAAATAATAACGAGGAAAAGAAAATGAAGAAGACATATACGACTCCGAAAACGGAGACAACCCTGTGCTTGGTAGAGGACTTCATTGCCGCCACTAACGGCGGCGGCACAAGCGAAATTGGAGGAGAAGGTAAAACAGATACTGGTTCCACAGAGGATGGAGACCAAAAAGCCAAGCAACACAGTGCCTGGGACACCTGGGACGAATAAAAGACGAACAAAAGAGATTCTTTTACAAGTACTAATTACATATAATTAGTAAATATTACATATATAGTTAGCGAAAGGAGCCTGCCGTGAGGTACGCTCCTTTTTCTGTTATCATCACCTAGAGGCATTGGGCTTCTAAGCCAAAGCCTCCACCTTCCAGTCATCGATGCTCCTGCGGTCTTCCGAGAAGTTGATGCCTACCTTGTATTTCTTCCGCTGGTCGTCGGCGAAGGCGGCAGCATAGTCCTTACGGTCGATTTGTTCCATCGCCGCCTCGGCGTCCTTCTTGTATTTCAGCTCCAGCACGTAGATGCAGCGCTTGGTCTTCAGCACCATGTCTATCCTGCCGTCGGACGTAGGCACCTCGGGAGTGACATCGCAGCCAAGTATCAATAATATAGTGTAGAGCACGGCTTGGTAATGACGCTCGTTGTTGTTGACCAACGTATAGGGAAACTTCTTGTAGAACGTCTGGAGATGAGGGAGGAAAGCCTCCATGTTGTCCTCCGGGCTTAGGATGAAATTCTTGGCCCATGCCAAATAGATCGCATCGCGGTCGCCCATGCCGTCGGGGGCATAGTAACGGAAAAGACTGTTGGAGAAGCCCTTGCGCACCTCCTCGTTGGGGAAGGCGAGCTTGTAAGTATCCGCCATACCGATATAGTCCTTGATGGTAAGATAACCGCTCTGGTAGAGTACCGGGATTGGGTCTGTTATCTTCTTAGTTGGCGTATCAAAACGGTCAGAACTAGTCCAGATGTCTTCCATTTGGAGCATGTCAATGCTCTTCTCCTTCAATAGTTCTATCAAAAAGGTTGGAGTACCCGTGGAGAACCAATAGCCACCAAACTTATTGACCCTAAACGCATTGAACAGGCTATAAGGATTAAACATATCAGCACCGTTACCACTGAAATGATAACCGTCATAATGGAATTTGAGACGGGCAACCGCCTCGTCGAAACTTATCTTGCAAGCCTTGGCCAAATCCTCGATGTCTTCGTGGAAGTTCTCCAAGAGTTCCTCCTTGCTGATGCCGCAAATGCTGCTGTATTCATCATCCATGCTGATATTGGTGATGTTGTTCAGTTCGCTGAAGATACTCAGTTGGCTGAACTTGGAGATACCGGTCATGAAGACAAACTGCAGGTTGTCCTCTTCCGATTTCAACGGACTGAAGAAATTGCGCATGATGTCACGTATCTGCTCCTGCAGGGCTTCATCCTTCATGGAGTCGTGCATCGGCGCATCGTACTCATCAATAAGCACGACAACCTTTTTGCCTGTTTGCTGCCTGGCAGCCTTGATGATGTTGATGATTCTCACATTGAAGTCATCGTTCTTGTCGGGTGTCAAGTTATAGAGCTGCTCATAAGGGGAAACGATGACATTGAGTGTCGATATCAAGTTGTTGATGTTGTAATACTTGCCTTTGCTGATGTCAAAATGAATGACGGGATAGGCAGTCCATTCTGTCTCCAAGCTATCCATCGCCAAACCTTCGAACAACTCTTTCTTTCCCTCGAAGTAAGCCTGGAGAGTAGTGACAAGAAGAGACTTGCCGAACCGTCGTGGACGACTCAGAAAACAGTACTTATTCTCACAAACCAACTCATACACCAAGTCGGTCTTGTCAACATACACATAATTTCCCTCTATGACATTCTTGAATGTCTGCAATCCGAGAGGGTATCTTCTGCCTTTCATAAACGCTATGGTTTGATTACGACGGCAAAGATAAGATATTTTTTTTTATTATCCAAACTTTTGGGCTGCAAACTGACATCTTCGTTTATCCTACTACGACATTGTCCGATGCACTTTGTCAAGAAGAACAACTCCCCAGCAAAGTTATGTTCAGCGACGTTGAACATAAGTTCAGCGTCGTTGAATACAAGTTCAACGTCATTGAACATACGTTCAACATCGCTGAACCAAAACTCCCCCACGTATAGCAAATACTATACACAGGGGAGCAAAATCCTTCACCCACGGTTTAACCATTTTAGTTTGACCTATTTTATATCTATCAACCAATCTTCCTAATCTTGATTCCATTCAGGAAAGCCTTTCCCTGTTTAGACTTCAACTGGATGGTTATGCTCGCTTCATCATTCAGGACAA
>CAVGEN010000051.1:0-11390 GCA_963628185.1 Waltera intestinalis
GTTAGATAAATCCGCCGTTTTTAACAAGGAACATGTTAAACTCTCTATCGTTTTTAGCAACACGGCTCTATCTTGAAGTAAAAAAATAGTGTTAGAATGCTCTAAATTGAGAGGCTATGAATAATTCAGGTTATAGACCAAGGCATTGCACAGGGAGAACGTCTTGTTAAACTTAACCAAATTGCCATACAGCAAATGAAAGTTTTGGAAAGCGGAGACAACCGAAATTTACTGAAATAAGCATATGGAACTTCTGGCCATCACACACGCAGACTTCACAATGAGCATCGAGTGCGGAAAGTTCGATGCCATTTGGACGAGAGCCAAGAGTAACATCGGGGAGCAAGGACTGCTCTCTACCTACTCCTGGACAGACGGAGTCGTGTCAGTAGTTCGGGAGACGGAGGACGGCAAGCAGGAGATACAGAAGGGAGAACAAGCCCCGGCTGTGTTCTTCGACAACGCCGACTATCCCATTTGGGTGGAGTTCGGAGACCATGTGAAGGATGCGCAGTTCGGTTCGGAGCTGCAAGGCGAGAACGACAAATTCTCCTTCCGTCGTGGCATCCTTGCTGGATTCTTGAATTATGGCAACGAAATCGGGCGCAGTGAGATAAATCTCATCTACAAGACCAAGGACGGAGCGACGCGCCGTTTCACCTTCTCCTTTGAGGTGCTAAGTACCAAACTCGACTATTATGAGCATTGGCGCAGTATCATCGAAGACATAGAGGCGGAGTACCGTATGCTCTCGCTCGACTACATGCGCCGCACTTTTCACGGCTTCGCCCCCGACCAAAACGGCGACACGCCCGAACTGATATGGTGGAATGTCTTTGAAGGCGAGCGAAAGAAATTCACCGATGCCTGCAAGAGCATCATCGACCGACCACGCCACAGGTTGCACGGCCACGAGAGTTACAAGCGTGCCGACCGACTGACCATCGTTCCCCGAAACATCGAGAACGAACTGGCGGAGCACCGACAAGAAAGCGGACACCTCTATCGGGTGGAGGAACAGATACAAACCAACGACACACGGGAGAACCGCTTTCTGAAGTTTGCCTTGGCGCAAATCACAGGCAAGTACGAGGCTCTGAAACGCCGCATCGAGGGTATCAACACCATTTCTGAGGTGAAGAAACAAGAGATGGCAAGCACCCTCAAGACCCTGCAGCATTTAGGGCGTAACCCCTTCTTCCGTACCGTGGGCAGATACAAAGGCATGAGCCAGGAAAGCATGGTGCTGCAAAAGGCAACTGGCTATAGTCAGGTGTACCGCACATGGAACCTATTGCGCCGTGGCTACTCGCTCTACGATGGTCTGTACAGACTGCAAACCAAGGACATCGCCACGCTCTATGAGATATGGTGCTTCATAGAAGTTAGCCATATCGTGAAGGAGCAGCTGCATCTGCAAGACGAGGATGTGGTGCACCGCAACCGCATGGAGATGAACGGTGTGTTCACTTGGGAGCTGGGCAAGGGCGAGCACTCTCGCATCCTGTTCAAGAAAGACAACGTGGAGTTGGCTGAACTCGTCTATAACCCCAAGAACACCGACAGCGAGAATGACAACGTAGGCATGAAGGACTTGGTGGTTCCTACCGTGCCGCAGAAGCCCGACATCGTGCTGCAACTCACCAAGAACGACCTGCAGCAAGGCATGAAGATGACCTATCTCTTCGATGCCAAGTACCGCATAGACGGACGGCAGAACGGTGTGGATACGCCTCCCGACGATGCTATCAACCAGATGCACCGCTACCGTGATGCCATCTATTACAAGGACTACGACAGCCATGCGCTGAAGAAGGAAGTGATAGGCGGTTACATCCTCTTCCCCGGTGACGGTGAGACGGCAGACGTGGAAGTGTCGAAGTTCTACAAGACCATTAAGGAAGTGAACATCGGAGCCTTCCCCCTGCGTCCGAAAGACAAGCACAACCGCCAACTGTTGGAGCAGTTTATCGAGCAGCTCATCGAGACAAAGAGCCACGAGACCATTGCCAATGTCATCCCTCAGAAAGGTGCTTTCGTAGAAGTGGGCAACCGTGTGCTCATCGGATTGATTGGAGACAACAACCGGGGCAGAGCCGCCAAGGACAAGTTCCTCAACGGTACGGCAACGCTCTATTACACCGGCAGCAAGTTTCCGACCACCATCGCCCTGCAAGACCTCCACTTCTTCATGCCCTACATCAAAGAACAGGGCGTGCGAGATGTCTATGAGATTACACGAGTGCGCACCATCTCTGCCAAGGAAGCGAAGCAACAGGAGGGAGAAGAGGGAGAAAACGACATTCGACTGGCGTTCGAACTGCGTTTCGTGCGTAGGCAGTACCCTTGCTATCAGCCTGTGGACACGAGCAAAATGGCCAACTATACGTTCATCGACACGACGTTCGACGAACTTGGTGAGATTGTGATAATTGATAAGATATAAACTTTTATATCCCCACCATCTGCCATCTGTCACCAAAACAAGGCTTTCTTGTTGGCTTTGAGCGACTTAGTGTGGTGGTAGATGAATTTTATTAGACATTATCTGCCACCATTTTGCCCCAAACTGCCACCTTTTTTGCTTTGTGAACCATAAAAAAGCCGTTTTTTTTGTTTCAAAACGATGCCATTTTTGCTTGCAAATTGAAGTTTTTCAAATTACATTGACTTTTCTTGTCAAAAACTCCGTGCCATTTGCATTTTGGCATGAAATCGGGAAAAGTCAGAAGTTGAATCAGGAAAAGTCAAAGAAAACGGATTCCGAAAAAGAATGCGTATCTTTGCAGAACCAAAAGAGCAAGTCCGGGGTCCTGTGAGTCCAGTATTGAGATAGACTGCAAATTTAGCACGATTTATCAAATTGTGTCTATCAAAACAGTGTCAATCTGAAGAAGGTGACTACTATTCCAGTTGCATAAAACGGAAGGTGTCTACCTTTCTAGTTTATAAAGTAAAAAAGTGTCTAGTTGAATCAGGAAAAGTCAAACAACTGCATTCGCCGAAAAGTTTCTCGCCATGAAACTGTGAGTTTCACGGCTTGAAACTCTCAGTTTCACTAAGTGAAACTCATTGCGACCTCCTTAATAGCGAAAAAAAAGGAGCAAATGATAAATGAAGACAAAAGGGTGACAGATGAGGGCGAAATGGTGGCAGATAATGTCTAATAAAATTCATCTGCAATCAGGTTAAGTTGCTTATAACCAGTAAGAAAACTGTGCTTTGGTGGCAGATGGCAGATATTTTCAAAAAAAACTTTCTCGTGCGCATATGGAAGCAGAGGAATTTTCCGTATATGATAGGATTTTTTTAGCCTCCCTTGAATGATGGGCATTTTGTCCTATTAGAAATAATAAGACAAAGAGTAGAACAATGCCAAGTTTTACTCCTCGTCTTCGTTTTCATCTGTCTGTGACGGGGAAAAATCCCAATCCTCGTCATCGTCAAATCCGAACATGGCAGGATCGACGAAGGCATCCAGGGCACGGCGTTCCTTCTTGGTGGGGCGGCCTGTGCCACGCGCTCTATCGACAAAGCCGCTGATGCGGCTCATCTCCAGAAGTTCGTATTGCTTAGGGTCGGTGACGTTCTTATAGACACCGAACAGCATCTTGGCGCCCACGCGCTGCTCGATGCAGTCGAGCACCTCGAAAGAATAGGTGATGGGAGCTTTCTTGACGCTGATGACATCGCCACGCTTGATGATGTAAGAAGGCTTTCGGGTGACTCCTCCCATGGTGACACGACCGTTCTTGCAGGCGTCTGCTGCAATGCTGCGTGTCTTGTAGATACGGGCTGCCCAAAGCCACTTGTCTATTCTAGCACTTTCCTTCATAATAGAAAAATTACTTCTTTCCCAACTTGTTGAACTGGTTCATCGTGTTGTCGATGCCCGACAATACAAAACTCTTGATGATTTCCACACCGAGGTCGATGGCTGGTTGGAGCTGTTTCGTGTCTTCCTCGCTGTACTTGCCCAGCACCCAGTCTATCTGACCGCCGCGGGGATAGTCGTTGCCGATGCCGACGCGGAGTCGGGCATAGTCTTGCCCGATGAGCTGCTGGATGTGCCCCAGTCCGTTGTGTCCGCCGTTGCTGCCGTTTGCCTTCAGTCGGAAGGCACCGAGAGGCAAGGCGAGTTCGTCACTGATGACGAGCAAGCGTTTCTGGTCTATCTTCTCTTGGTTGAGCCAGTATCTGACGGCGTTTCCGCTGAGGTTCATGAAGGTGGTGGGTTTCAACAGGAAAACCTTGCGCCCCTTGATGGAAGTCTCGGCGACAAAGCCGTAACGCTTGTCCTCAAAATGAATATTGGACGCTTTGGCAAAAGCGTCCAATACCATAAATCCTGTGTTGTGCCTAGTGCCTGCGTATTCGTCGCCAGGATTGCCAAGCCCACAAATCAAATATTTATCCAATGTTTGAATATGCTTTACTCAGGTTTGTAATAATCTCAGGATGACCGACTCCGATTAAGCCTCTGCATCAGCAGCCTGTGCTGCGAGCTGAGCGTTACGTGTCATCTTGATAGAGCAAACTACCACAGCCTTGCTGGTAGCCAACTCAAGACCCTCGAATGAAAGGTCGCCCACCTTGATGCTCTTGCCGATCTTCAAGGCTGTAACGTCGATGTCGAGGTGCTCAGGGATAGCCTGGTAAGGAGCTGTCACATTGATTTTGCGGATAGAAAGGTTCATACGACCACCGTCGCGAACACCCTGTGCGAGACCTACCAACTTCACTGGAATACCGATGGTGATAGGCTTCTGGTCGTTCACCTCGTAGAAGTCAACGTGCAGAGGAGCGTCTGTTGTTGGGTGGAACTGAATCTCCTTCATGATGGCAGTGTGGCTCTCACCGTCGATGATGAGGTTGATGACATAAACGTGAGGAGTGTAGATGATCTTGCGCAACTCGCTGAATGAAACTGCGAACGACATAGCCTCAGGAGCACCGTTCTCGCCCTTCTTCTCACCATACAAGTTACATGGAATCAAACCCTGCTTACGCAATGACTTAGAAGCTTTTTTGCCAAGGTCTGTACGCTTCTGACCTGTTACATTAATCTCTTTCATTTGTGTTACTCTAAATTAAGTGTTTAAAAATTAGTGCCTTAACTCGCCATCACACGGATAAGCTTTGCAAAAGCGGCTGCAAAATTACAACTTTTATTTGGAATGAGCAAATTTATTGGGGAAAAAAGTGAAAAAATCGTGTTTTGGACGGAAAACATGCTCCCAAAGCTGGCTATATCCTTAAAAAAGTAGAAATTATAGGCGGTTTTCTTGCTAGTTTCCTATAAAATATGTATTTTTGCCGTGTCAATTACGACAAACGTGAATTTAAACCTTTAAATTATTAGAGAATGATTAATAGGGATTTAATAAGAAGAAAGATTGTGCAGTTAACCTATGCATACTATCAAAACGGCAATCGGAATATGGACAATGCTGAGAAAGAGCTGTTGTTTAGCCTTTCCAAGGCGTACGACTTGTACAACTACATGTTGCAGCTCATCGTGGCTGTGACAAGGGAGGCTCGCAAGCGTTACGACTTGGAGGTGACCCGTGCCCAGCGAGAGGGAACCGAGGCTCCTTCGCCGAGATTCGCCTTCAACCGATTTGCCGTGCAGCTGGAAGAGAACAAGCAGCTGTGTGAGTGGATAGATGCGAAAAACTCCTCCTGGGACGATGACATCGAGTTCGTGCGCAAGGTCTATACCAGTATCGCGTCGAGCGAGAATTATCAGGCCTACATGGAGGCGGAGGCTGACAGCTATGAGGATGACCGCGAGGCTTGGCGCAAGTTCTACAAGCAGTTTGTGATGAACAATGAAGACTTGGAGGCGATGTTGGAGGAGAAGAGCCTCTATTGGAACGATGACAAGGACATCGTGGATACTTTCGTGTTGAAGACCGTCAAGCGTTTCGACCCTGCCAACAAGGCCAACCAGGAACTTCTTCCTGAGTACAAGGATGCCGAGGACCGCGACTTCGCCCGCAAGTTGTTCCGTTCCACCATCTTGAACGGCGACCAGTATCAGCGTTATATGAGCGATGCGTCCCGCAACTGGGATTTCTCTCGTTTGGCCTATATGGACGTGGTCATCATGCAGATAGCCATCGCCGAGTTGGTGAACTTCCCCAACATCCCGGCTACGGTGACTATCAACGAGTATGTGGACTTGGCCAAGGCATACAGCACTCCTCGCAGCGGTGGCTATGTGAATGGTATGCTCGACAACATTGCCCGCTTCCTCATCGACAGAGGGGTCATCGTGAAGGAGTTGCCCGAGCGTCATGGCAAGAACAACCATTAGAGTCAGGCACGACGTATTATATAGAAATTAATAACATTATAAATATAAGAAGATATGACATTATTATTGCAAGCACAGGGTGGCGGTAGTATGAGCTTCCTCATCATGATGATAGCCATCTTCGTTATCATGTGGTTTTTCATGATTCGTCCTCAGCAGAAGAAGCAGAAGGAAATCCGTAAGTTCCAGAACTCTTTGCAGGAGGGTTCCAAGGTTGTGACTGGCGGTGGTGTCTATGGCACCGTGAAGCGCATCAACCTGGAGCAGAATACTGTAGATGTAGAGATAGCGCGCGGCGTGGTTATCACTGTGGCTAAGAGCTACGTGTTTGCCGACGCTGCCGCCCAGACTCCTAATGCGTAAGCAAGGACACATATTGAGGATGATTAGAAACTTTTTGTTCAGCACGCTGAACAAGGAGTTTCTGATTTTTTTGTTCTTTCTCTTGCTCAGCGGCACCTTCTGGTTGATGATGGCGCTTAACGAGACTTACGAGAAGGAATTCAGTATTCCTGTGCGCCTTGTCGGAGTGCCCAAGAATGCGGTGATGACGGGCGATGTGGCCGACACGGTGAAGGTTATGGTGCGCGACAAAGGGTTCACGCTTGTCACCTACCAGTATGGCAAGTGGTTCCGTCCGCTTTCGTTCAAGTTCTCGTCCTATGCCGACGAAGACCAGGGACATGGGGTCATCCCGAACACCGATGCCGTCAGGCAGGTGCAGGCGCAGCTCTATGGCTCCACCAAGCTCCTGTCGGTGAAGCCCGACAAGCTCGACTTCTACTTCACTTACGGATCGTCGAAGCAAGTGCCGGTCAAGTTCAAGGGCAGGATTACGACGAGCAAGACTTACTACCTGGCGCATACGGAGTTCATGCCTAGCACGGTGACGGTCTATGCCAACAAGAAACAGCTCGACGAGCTGAAATACGTGGAGATAGAGCCGTTTGTGTATCGCAACCTGCAGGATACCATCCACCAGAACGTCAGGCTGCAGAAGGTGAGGGGTGTGAAGGTCGTTCCCAATAGTGTGCGGCTTTCCGTCTATCCCGATGTGTTGACGGAAGAAACGGTCGAGGTGCCTGTGACGGCCATCAATATGCCTGAGGGTATGGTGCTCCGCACGTTCCCCGGCAGGGTGACGGTGCGCTTCACGATAGGAGCCAGCTTGTTCCGAACCATTCAGCCCGAACAGTTCAGGGTGGTGGTGGATTATGAGGACTTGGTGGCCCATCCGTCGGACAAGTGCGTGTTGCAGTTGCGTAGCGTGCCCCGGACGGTGAGCAAGGCAAGGCTCGATGTCGCCAAGGTGGATTACTTGTTGGAACAGCAATGATGATTTTTCAAATACGTGGTAAGTCATGATGAAGATAGCGATAACGGGTGGCATCGGAAGCGGCAAGAGCTATGTGTGCCGTCGCCTGCAGCAGTATGGCATTCCTGTGTATGACTGCGACGAGGCTGCCAAGCGGCTGATGCGCACCGACCGGCGGTTGCAAGCTGACCTGTGTAGGTTGGTGGGCGACGAGGTGTATGTCGAAGGAGTCTTGCAGAAGCCCGTGCTCGCCAAGTTCTTGTTGGCTAGCGAGGCAAACAAGCAGGCTGTCAATGACGTGGTGCATCCTGCCGTGGCCCGTGACTTTGAGCAGAGCGGAATGGGCTGGCTGGAGAGTGCCATCCTCTTCGACAGCGGCTTCGACCGCCGCACTCACTTCGACTACGTGGTGTGCGTGACGGCTCCCGAGGCTGTTCGTCTGGACAGGGTCATGCGGCGCGACCATATCTCCAGGGAGAAGGCGCAGGAATGGCTGGAAGCCCAGTTGCCGCAGTCGGAAGTCATTGCCCGGAGCGACTTTGAGATTGTCAACGACGGGATCGAGGACGTGGATGCGCAGGTCTTGGACGTGTTTGCTGGGTTGTACCGAAAGGGGCATCCGACAAAGGGGTGAGCACATTCGACTTTTGAAACTTGAATAAGAATATAAATAAAAAAAGAAATAAAGAAAAATGGAAACAATTCTTTCAATCTCAGGCAAGCCAGGCCTTTACAAACTGGTATCTCGTGGAAACAGAAACCTCATCGTGGAGACTCTTGACGAGACCCACAAGCGCATCCCGGCTTTCGCCACCGACCGTGTGACGAGCCTTGGCGACATCGCCATGTACACCGACGCCGACGAAATCGCACTCTGGGAAGTGCTGGAGAACGTAGGCAAGAAGGAAAACAGCCAGGTGAGCAGCTTGAACTACAAGAAGTGCTCCGCCGACGAGCTTCACGCTTACTTCGCAGAGGTGCTGCCTAACTACGACCGTGACCGCGTGCACGACAGCGACATCAAGAAGTTGCTCCAGTGGTACAACATCCTCGTGAAGGTCGGCATTACCGACTTCAAGGCTACTTTGGCTCCTACCCAGGGCGACAATGTGGATGACCGTGAGGATCAAGAGGCTGCCGCTGAGTAATCCCTATACATTATTATATAAAGAGAGAGGCAATGTTCCGACCGGGACGTTGACTCTCTTTGCGTCTGAGGGGTTGCGAAAACAATCGTTTTCTGCTTTGTGTTGACAAAGTGTCGGTCGGCTCTGTCGAAATGACGCATGGTGTTCTTCTGGTACGCATCTTGTAGATAGAAGGTTGTAATCGACAACGCAAGGAGTCGTTTGCAAGAGATAGATAACTAGAATATAAACAAAATAAAGATAGGAGATTAAGATTATGATCTACAGAAATTCTTGGATACCAGAAGTTTTCAACGGACTCTTCAACGAGGGTTACATGCCAAAGGCAAACACGACAGCCCCAGCCATCAACGTGAAGGAGTCGCAGTCGCAATACACCGTGGAAGTGGCAGCTCCGGGCATGCGCAAGGAGGATTTCGAGGTGAACATCACCGAGGAGGGCAATCTGCACATCAAGATGGAGAACAAGCGACAAGAGGACAATGAGGAGCATGTATATCTCCGCCGTGAGTTCTCGTATGCCAAGTTTGACCAGACGTTGATTCTTCCCGACGATGTGGATAAGGAGAAGATCTCTGCCAGTGTTGCCGACGGTGTATTGACCGTAGGTTTGCCCAAGATGACGCAAGAGGAGCAGAAAATTGCTCGTCAGATTACCGTGGGATAAGGGAAGATGGAAAAATGGAAGTATGAGTTAGTTTTAGGTTCATAGATTGGGTGTCCCAAGCGCAAACAACTGCGTTTGGGGCTTTTTTGTAGGTAAGCATTTCCTCTTCCTAAACTCTAAAAAGCCGAATAACTCTCCCGAAAATTTGGTTGTTTCGGAAAATAGTTGTAATTTTGCAGCCGCTTTCGTATGGTGGTTAGTTGCCGTCATGCTATTTTTAACAACCCGAGTGCTTGGTAAACCTCGTAAAAAACAAGAAAAATGGAAAAGAAAACAACTCAAGTGAGTGTGCTGTTCATGCTTTTCAGCATCCTCTTCTGCGTTTGTCTCATAGCGGCAAACGTTCTCGAAACAAAGCAAATTGCCTTTGGGCCAGTTTCTCTTACGGGAGGTCTCATCGTGTTCCCCGTGAGCTACATCATCAATGATGTGGTGTGCGAAGTGTGGGGATACCAGAAAGTCCGTCTGCTGATATGGACAGGCTTTGCCATGAATTTCTTCTTCGTGGCTCTCGGTGCCATCTGTGATGTCATTCCTGCTGCTTCTTATTGGACGAACGATGCTGGCTTTCATGCCATTTTTGGCTTGGCACCTCGTATCGCTGCTGCTTCCTTCGTGGCGTTCATCGTAGGTTCTTTTGCCAATGCCTATGTGATGAGTGTGATGAAGATTCGTGACGGCGGCAAGCATTTCTCGGCTCGGGCTATCTGGAGTACCGTGGCTGGTGAGAGTTGCGACAGTATCATCTTCTTCCCTTTGGCGTTGGGTGGGGTAGTGCCTACATCCGAGTTGCCATGGCTGATGCTTTGGCAGGTAGTATTGAAGACAGTCTATGAAATCATCGTGTTGCCTATCACCATTCGTGTGGTCAAAGCCATTAAGAAGCATGAGGGAGAGGATGTCTATGACAAAAATATTTCCTACAATGTATTCAAGATTTTCAGTTTGAACTAAGCATTAGACATTGTTCTTTATCATTATAAATTATCATTTACCAAGACGTGAATAGAAAAGAAGATGGGTTGAAGGCTTTGGGAGCCAAGACCCAATACAAAATGGATTATGCGCCAGAGGTGCTTGAGACGTTCGTCAACAAGCATCCTGACAACGATTACTGGGTACGTTTCAACTGCCCTGAGTTTACATCGCTTTGTCCTATCACGGGGCAACCCGACTTTGCGGAGATTCGCATCAGCTACATCCCCGACGTGAAGATGGTGGAGAGCAAGAGCTTGAAGCTCTATCTCTTCAGCTTCCGCAACCACGGCGACTTCCACGAGGACTGCGTTAACATCATCATGAAAGACCTCGTACGCTTGATGGAACCCAAGTACATTGAGGTGACGGGCATCTTCACGCCCCGTGGTGGCATCAGCATCTGGCCTTACGCCAACTATGGTAAGCCGGGTACGAAGTATGAGAAGCTGGCGGAGCAGCGGTTCGCCATGCATGAATAGGAGTTTTCCCTTGGCAGAGCTGACTTCACTCTTCGTCCAAGAATGAAATCAGCCCACCAAGGGATATATCTATGTTCTTAATCAGGAATAGCAAAGCAAGCTAATTCTTCAGTTGGCTCATCTGCTCAGGTGTCAAGCCGGTGGCTTGCATGACTTGCTCGAAGCCCATTCCCATCAACAACAAGTTGCGGGCGGTTTCGAGCTTGCCTTTCAACTCACCTTTCTCCATTCCTTCTCTCCGCCCTTTCTCCATTCCTTCTCTCCGCCCTTTCTCCATTCCTTTCCGATTCCCCTTCAGCCATGCACTGTACATGCCGAGGTTGTAGTTGTCCACGGCTCTCTGAAGTTCCTCGTACTTCTCCATATCCTCCTTCTTCAAGTGGTGGACGTCCATGATGTCCTCCAGCCGCTTGAATATCTTCTTTTGGGTCTCAAAGGGTATTCTTTCCAATGTCTCCATATTCTTTAATACGTAAATCCATTT
>CAVGEN010000052.1:0-33970 GCA_963628185.1 Waltera intestinalis
ATTTACACATTATATAATTTCACTATAATGTGTCTATCTATATCAGTATAAGTCACACGCTAAAAAACTGCGCAAAAAACCTCTCCTTTATGGGAATCTGACTCTATTGCCGCTGTCATAAAAATGCTCACAGAGGAGCTAAACATCAGAGAACAAGCTCCTTAGTGGAAGCTAAACATTATCATATCTTCCAATTCCAAATCTTCCAATTAATTTTTCAAGGGTGCATTTCCTTCCTTTTCCTATATATTATATATATAAATATCTAATTATTAAATAGTTATAGGATTCCTTAAAAGAAGGGTCGAAAAACATTTCCTTTTTGGAAAATTGGAAGAACTGGAATATTGGAAGAACTGGAAAATTGGAACGCTTGTCTTTTTCTCCCTATAGCCGTAACGGATTTTATCTCCCCGTCTGCAGCAGCTTCACGGCCCGCAGCACTATCTCGTTGGTCTCGTTCCACACCTGGAAGTATTGGCTCATATCCCAAATATCTCGCGCCACGAGGGCTTTGAGCTGGATGGCTAGGTATTTCTTCGTCTGAGCCAACTCTGCGTCATCCTTTGGCTCTATCTTCTCTTTCTTGCCCTCGGCGATGATACCATCGACTAGCGAAGAAGGAACCTCATAGCTTGCCAAAAACTTATTGAAGTCCTTGTACTGAGCCTTCAACTCCTTGCGATGGGCGTCGATGAACTTCAGGCTATGGTTGATGACGATGCTCTTGGCTGCCAACTGGCGATGCATCTTGGTATATTTGGTCGTATCGAGCGGCACGAAATAGTCGGGCATGATGCCGCCGCCGCCATAAACCACACGATGCTTGCGCAGGGTGTAATACTTCAAGGAGTCGGCGAGGTGGATGCTGTCCTGGTTGGTAAACTCGCCGTGCTTGTATCGCTTGTCCAAGTCCATCGCATAGTCCAAGCGGTCGCCTTTCTTGTAAGGCTTCTGAATACATCTGCCACTAGGCGTGTAGTAATGGGCGATGGTGAGACGAATCTCACTGCCGTCCTCAAAGGTAAGCGGACGCTGCACCAATCCCTTGCCGAAGGTACGGCGACCTACCACGACGCCACGGTCCTGGTCTTGGATGGCCCCGGAGACAATCTCTGCGGCAGAGGCGGTAAACTCGTTGGTGAGCACCACTATCTTGCCCTTGCGCCAACGACCGTTCGCCTCGGCGCGGAACTCTTGGCGCGGAGCAGTGCGACCGTTGGTATAGACTATCAAGTCGCCTTTCTCCAAGAACTCGTTGGCTATCTTAGCCGCCGTCTGGAGATATCCGCCTCCGTTGTCCGAAAGGTCGAAGATGAGGTCTTTCATCCCCTTCTTCTTCAGGGAGTCCATCGCCGCAGCCACCTCGTCGTGGCTGGTCATGCCGAAGCTACCCAAGCGGATATAGCCGATGCCCGGGCGAATCATGTAGGCGGCGTCCATCGTGGTGACAGGAATCTTGTCACGCTTCACCCGGAAGGAGAGCTTGTCCTTGATGCCCTTTCTCACTACAGTGAGGTTCACCACCGTGCCCTTGGGGCCGCGAAGCCGCTTCATGATGTCCTCCTTGCTCATCTTCACGCCGGCGATGGCCGTGTCATTCACGGCAACGATGCGGTCGCCGGCGATGATGCCCACCTTCTCGGAAGGACCGTTGGTTACAGGCTGGATGACAAGCAAAGTGTCGTCCACCATGTTAAACTGCACTCCGATGCCGTCGAACGAGCCGTTCAGCGACTCGTTCATCGACTTAGTTTCCTTGGCGGTCGTATAGGAAGAATGAGGGTCCAGTTTCTCAAGCATACCACGGATGGCATCCTCGACGAGCTTGTTCTCGTCCACACTATCTACATAGAGGTGGGAGATAGCCACCTCTGCCCTGCCCAACTTCTCTATCGGGCTTCCCTTGCCTACTCTCAGGCGCACCTGGGCACTGAGCGACCCTATCGCCACGAGAGCCACCAGTGCCAACGTCAAAATCTTCTTCATTGTTTAGAAACTATTTGATTCTTCACTCTTCGTTCTTCACTCTTCACTCAAGACATCTTCCTCCGGGATGTCCTCCTCTATCACCAGGTTGTCGATGATGAAGTTCTGCCGCTCCATGGTGTTCTTGCCCATGTAGTACTCCAGGAGCTTCTGCACCTGGTCGTTCTTATGCAGCGTAACCTGTTCGAGCCGCATGTCGGGTCCTATGAAGTGGACGAACTCCTCGGGGGAAATCTCTCCCAAGCCTTTGAATCGGGTGATCTCGGGGTCGGGGCCGAGAGCCTTGATGGCCTGCTGGCGCTCCTCGTCGCTGTAGCAATAGTGGGTGATGAAGTCGCCTTTCTTCTCCTTGGGTCCCAGCTTGGCGTCGGCATCGGCGATGGCCTGCTTGTTCTTTATCTTCGTACGCTTGTTGCGCACACGGAACAAGGGGGTTTGGAGCACATACACGTGGCCTTTCTTGATGAGGTCGGGGAAGAACTGCAGGAAGAACGTGATGATGAGCAGCCGGATGTGCATGCCATCGACATCGGCGTCGGTAGCCACGATCACCTTGTTGTAGCGCAACGTGTCGAGACCGTCCTCGATGTCGAGAGCAGCCTGGAGCAGGTTGAACTCCTCGTTCTCATACACCACCTTCTTGGTAAGTCCGAAGCTGTTCAGCGGCTTTCCACGCAGCGAGAACACCGCCTGGGTGTTCACGTCGCGGCTCTTGGTGATGCTTCCGCTGGCAGAGTCGCCCTCGGTGATGAAGATGGAGCTTTCCTCCTTGCGCTCGTCCTTGGCGTCGCTGAAGTGGATGCGGCAGTCGCGGAGCTTCCTGTTGTGGAGGTTCGCCTTCTTGGCGCGCTCACGGGCCAGCTTGGTGACACCGGCCATCGCCTTGCGCTCGCGCTCGCTCTCCTTGATCTTGTTTTCCAATATCTCCGCCACGTCCTTGTGGATATGGAGATAGTTATCCACTTCCTTCTTCAGGAAGTCGCCCACATACTTGTTGATGGTCTCGCCGCCGTTCGGGGTCATGGTCGTGCTGCCGAGCTTGATCTTCGTCTGGCTCTCGAACACAGGCTCCTCCACATTGATGGCAATGGCGGCGATCAGTCCGTTGCGGATGTCGCCATACTCGTACTTGCCGTAGAACTCCTTGATGGTCTTGGCGATGTGCTCCTTGAAAGCACTCTGATGGGTACCGCCCTGGGTGGTGTGCTGGCCGTTGACGAAGGAATAGTACTCCTCGCCGTACTGGTTGGCATGGGTGAAGGCGATCTCGATGTCCTCGCCCTTCATGTGGACTATCTCATACAATCCCTCGTTGGTCATGTTGTCCGACAAGAGGTCTTGCAGGCCATGGCGGCTGAGGATGCGGCGGCCATTGTGCATGATGGTAAGCCCCGTGTTCAGGTAAGTATAGTTGCGAAGCATCGTCTCCACGATGTCGTCGTGGAAAGAGTAGTTCTTGAACAAGGTGTTGTCTGGCTCGAAGAAGATGAACGTACCGTTCTCGTCTTCCGTCTCCTCGGTCTTGTCGCTTTGCAAGATGCCCTTCTCAAACTTCAGGTGGCGCACCTTTCCGTCGCGGTAAGACTTCACTTCGAAATGGGAGCTGAGGGCGTTGACGGCCTTCACGCCGACACCGTTCAGTCCGACGCTCTTCTTGAACGCCTTGCTGTCGTACTTGCCGCCCGTATTGAGCACGCTCACGGCCTCGACAAGCTTTCCCTGCGGAATGCCACGGCCATAGTCACGGACGCTGACACGGAGCTGGTCCTCGATGTCAATCTCCAGCCGCGAGCCAGCCCCCATCTTGAATTCGTCGATGGAGTTATCGACCACCTCCTTCAAGAGCACGTAGATGCCGTCCTCGGGCAAGTTGCCGTCTCCCAGACGGCCGATGTACATGCCCGGACGGGTACGCACATGCTCCATGTCGCTAAGGTGGCGGATGTTGTCGTCGGTATATTCCACAGGCTGCTCCCGGGGCACATTCCCCGGCTGGCCGTCCACGTTTAGATTATCATTGTTTTCAGACATAAGTCCTCCTTGATTACTGGGTTAACCGAAGCACCAGGCCTCTCTCCCACGGAGGGAGGCTTGGTGTGGCTATTCGGCATTTCTTTAGAATTTCTTGATGTAGCAGTTGCGACGCTTGTGCAGGATAGGGTCGAGCACGCCCCATTGCCCCTGTACGGCCATGTTGGACTCCATCTCCACCTGTGTCTCGCCCCACTCTATGCCATACTTCTGATAGATAGGAATCAGGTCGGCGAAGAGAAGCGCGTTGGCTCCCTTGGCACGATACTCGGGCAGAACACCCACCAGCAAGAGATCGACCACCTTGGTCTTGTGGAACTTGACGGCACGCAGCAAATGCCACCATCCGAACGGCAGCATCCTGCCCCTGCGGCACTTCTGCAAGGCCCGGGTGAGGGAAGGCATCGTAATGCCGATACCCACCATCTTGGGCTCGTCGGCGGTGCAATCCTCGATGACCGTCACAAACTCCAGGTCGAGCATCGCCAGATACATCTTGACATACTGGTCGATCTGCTTCTGCGAAAGTTCGGAGTAGCCATACAGGTGCTTGTAGGTCTCGTTGATGACATCGAAAATCTTCTTGCCGTAACCGCCCACGAAGACATCCTTCTTGGTCAGCTTGCGCACACGCAGATTGTAGCGTTTCTGTATCATTTCGGCTATCTTGGCGTACTTCTCGGGTATCTTCTCGGGCACGAGCAGCTTATATTCCACATACTTGTTGTCTATCTCGAAACCGGCCATCGCCTCGATGTGCTCGGGATAATAAGGATAGTTGTAGATGGTAGGCATCGTGCCTAGCTGGTCGAATCCCCAGGTAAGCATTCCCTCGGGGTCCATGTCGGTAAACCCTAGCGGGCCCACCATGTCCTCCATTCCCTTCTCCTTGCCATATTTCTCCACGGCATCCAGCAGAGCCTTGGAAACCTCGCGGTCATCGATGAAGTCTATCCATCCGAAGCGCACCGACTTGCGGTTCCATTGCTTGTTGGCCTTATGGTTGATAATAGCAGCGACACGTCCCACCACCTTGCCTTCCTTGTAGGCAAGGAAATATTCTGCCTCGCAAAAGTCAAAAGCGGCATTGCGATCTTTGCTCAGTGTGTTCATGTCGTCGCTGAAAAGATTGGGCGCGTCATACTCATTGCCCTCGTATAGGTCATAGTGAAAGTCTATGAACGTCTTCAAGTCTTTCTTGTTTTCGACCTTCTTAATTTCTATTAATGACATCTTATTTCAAACTAGTTTGTATTCTTTTTGCGATATTATTGCTATAAATTTGCTATTCATTTACCATTCTTAGCAATATCAAGTATGCAAAAATAGCAATATTTAGCCAAACCGCCAAATATTGCTATCATTTTTGCAGTTTTTTAGGGATTTAGACTTCGTTTTCTTATAAAAATTTACATTAGCGACAAGAAAAAAAAGAATAGCCATTGAACATTTTGACACACATAACTACTCTTTTAGTCCTCCTTTAAATGTGTGTACCCTCTTTCAGAAGACCGAGTAGTTACTGACACACGCCTTTTTAGTTAAAGAAAAACAAAAAAGAAGAAGAATTTGTTACTTTTCTATATTTTTGCTATATTTGCGAAGAAATTACAGCAAAACAGCCCTATTTAACAACAATTTAAAACCTGATATATGAATTTATCTAAAATAAATATAAATCCAAAATCCTTAGCATTTGTCACTACCGATAAATGTACAGTATCTTGCCATAATTGTTGTTTTAAATGCAATCCTAAAAACAACAAAAGACTTAAATTAGAAGAAATGTTATCTATAATAGATCAAGTCGCAGAAGTTTTTCCTTCCGTTGAATCATGTGTTTTCACTGGCGGCGAATGTACATTGCTAAAAGGAGACCTAGCTATTGCAATTGAACATGCTAGTAAGAAAAAGTTATCATGCAGAATTGTAAGTAATGGCTTTTGGGCTACGAATGAAAAAGTAGCCCATTTATTTCTAGCTAAATTGCACAATAAAGGATTATCTGAGCTCAATTTAAGTACCGGAGACGAACATCAAAAATGGATTCCTTATAAAAAACATCATCAATGCTTGCAAAGCCGCTCTAAAAGAGGACATTTTAGTAGCTATAAATGTGGAATCAACTAAAGAGGTCTTCGTGTGCCTGAGGCACGAAGGCATATGAAGACCTCTTTAGTTACTGTGCTTATAGTAATTGCGATTGTTGTTACAATAACTGTTGGTTTTGATAATAGAGATGACGCTTCGACCCTTTCTAACGAGCCAAAAGACTCAGTGTACAATAATACTACAAACGTGCTCAAAATTAACAATCCTGAGCATATGATTATAAATATGTGGGCATTAAATCATGACATTGACAGTTACCAAGTAGTTTCTGCTACAAGCGTTTTTTAACAAAGCAAGTCATTGCCCATCTCAAAGAGACAAACTCACCAGTATTAGCAAAATATTCAGAGAAACAAATCTCTGAGTTCTTAAAAGGAAATATGTTGGTTTAATTTTTTATATTATGATTTATCCATCCTCATATTCAAAACAGCTGTTAATCTCGACCATATTATTTTTGGCCATCTTAGTTGCAGCATTAACGTATATGATATACCAATTATCATATACCCCAAAGTTATCTGGAGTATTTTGCATCATCTGTTGTGCATTCGTGATTGTTTGTGCAACTATTATCCATAGTTTCTGTCACCAAATTCGCTCTGTCGAATTCAGAGACAAAATGCTTATTCTCCATACCTTATGTGGGTCAAAAAATATTTCAATAAATCATATTACAGAAATCAACCACAAGGCACCCATTGCAAAAGATATTAGATTGTTTGCTATAGGTGGACTATTTGGATATATTGGAATATTTAGAGGAAATGATTGTGGCAAATACAAAGCATATGTCAATAATAGCACAAATGCCTTCTATGTTAAGACAAAAGATGGAAAATGCTATGTTGCTAGTTGCGATAATTATGAAACATTAATAGCATCTGTTAAGGAATATATTCATTAAACATCACAACGCTTCATAATGTTCGAACATTATGAAGCGTTGTGATGTTTTAAGTTTCATTGCTACATAAATTAATCTTGCAGTTGTTTTTCACAAAAAAACAGCACATGACTCTCATCAGCCAAAGTTGTGCCGAAGATATAGATTTCTCCACCATCTTTCAGTTTCAGACGCTTGCGAAGCTCTACCACAGAAAGCGGAAAGTTTCTTGTGGCGATATTCGCCTTGGTGATGTCCGAAAGTTGACACTTCAATTCCTTTTTATTGAAGGTTGATATTGCTTTGATACGAAAGGAACGACCAGGGAAATCAACTATCGGCTCGTCGCCAACGAAGAGATGCGAGTTATTCGCCAACATCTTCACACCATATCGCTCGGAAATGGCACCGAAACAACCTGCCTTCATCAGCGAGGCATTCGGCTCATAGAGATAGCCACACACATCTTCTGTCTTGGCTATGCTTACGGTAGCCTCGTCTGGCTCAACAAAGGTAAATTGTTGACCATCATTGACACAAATCACCCTCCGAGGAGCCTCTTCTTGTACAGAAAGCACTAAAAGGAGTTCCTTGCACTCATTGTTCACAGAGACGATATGTACCTCTCTCACATATTTCAGCTCGCTTACTGCACGGTGCCAGTCGAGCATCGGGGAAAGTTTGATGATGACAAAATCGGCCTTCGCCAACATCTCGTCTTGCAGAAGGGTCACGTCGGGGGTGCAATCTTGAAGGCTCACCACCTTGTTGCCCGCATCGTCGCGGCGGGCAGGGTCGGTGAAGATCAACCCCAAGTTATCCAAGGAGTGCAGTGTCTCCACTCCGTCCCCATTCCTCACGGCGACATTCCGCAATCTCAACCGTTCGAAGTTCTCCCTGGCCGCTTCACAAAGACGGGCTTGCCGCTCCACATACATCGACTTGACTCCTAGCCGCTCGGCAATGTAAGCGAAATCGACTCCGAAACCTCCAGTCAAGTCAACAAATTCTATTTTATCATCCCGCCCGCCTTGATTAGCCACACGCTCCAACAACCTTGCCGCCAGTTCCGCCTTATACTGCGCCGTAAACTCCGACGAGCACTGTTCCATGGAAATATGGGGAGGATAAATGATTCCGTCGATGCTTGCCCAGCGAGGCAATTTCGCACGCGCCATCTTTCGCCCACGAATCTGGTCGAGGGCGAAAGGCAAGTCCACCTCGGGATTTTTATTCCCGAGGAAAGCCAGCTGGCGGACATCCCCGTCCTGATGCTTTCGGATAAAATCTGAAGTCGCTTGATTCATCGTTCTCTTCTACTAAACATTTGAATTATTCACTCTTCGCTTAAATTACCTAGACACACACAGACTCTCTTCTTGCCGACTTTCCCAGCAAGTGGCATCAGAATCCTTGCGGGCCTTGCTATTCCTCCAAACATTTCTTCTCCCATGCCGCAAAAGTAAGAAAAAGATTAATTATCTCCAAATATTTTGGAAGGAACTTATTACTTTTTCTTAATAAAACGAGAGAAATGGTATTGTCAACAAAAAGAAAAACAAAGTTCTTCCTTCAAATTCTCAAATTTCAACATTATACATCTTTACGCTAAATAAAAATGTGCATTTTTCGTAAAAGTGTGCATTTTCCCCAGGCAAAACATAAGAAGAGTTATAAAACAAGGCTCGAAAAGGGTAAAGCTTGCAATTTTCAAAATCTTGCCTTATCTTTACGTCAGCTCTTGAAAGCAAAGGGGCTATGTATTCCGCCAGCAATAGTAGATTCACGTCTTACTACCATAAAGAAAAAGGCAGACTAAATATATGCGAAAACTGCGAGAGGGGGATGTGACATTGATTTGTCACATCCCCCAATTATTTTCAAACAAGACTTTGTTCCGTATTTTACATTTTTCCCAATTCTTCCCGAACGCCTCTTTGCATCATTCTCCAAAACAAGCCGTAGTCCGAGAAAGAATATTTATGACCTCTGAAAAAATTAAAGGTAATGGCTGCAAACATGTGCAACAAGAAAGGAACGGCTGCATAATTTCGCACCCATACATTCTTTCCATATTTATGACCAAAATAAGCTGTATTGCGGATGTGGTAAGCCAATTTCCACTTATTTTTCATCTTGTCCTCACGATAACTTGATTTCGATTGAAAATCGTACTTATCCATAAGGGCATCCCTTACGATGAGCACTCGATAACCAGCCAACACCGCACGATAACTATAATCAGTGTCATCATAAAGAATAAACAAATCCTTGTTAGGAAAACCTATTTTTGAAACTACTTCCTTCCGAATCAGCGGTCCCTCGAATGCCATTCCCACAATAGAAACCACTTCGTGATTCTCCACCTCAGAAGCCAAGAGCATGTCATTGTGCATGTCCTTGAAAGGATTAGAGAGATTTAATGTCTTAGCCTCGCCAACAAAAGTCCTGCCACTCATCAAACGATGTGGACAAAGAATACCGATGTTCTGCTGTTTTTCGGCAACAGTCATCAACACCTCCAAGCAGCTCGTCCGAGGGAGCACATCATCATCCATGCACCAAATCCAATCACAATCCTCCTTGGATGCCTCCTGGATTCCTCGATAAAAGCCACCAGAGCCACCCACATTTTCTTGATGAATAACAGTCAAACCTTCTTGCCCATCTAGCCATTCCTTTGTTCCATCAGTAGAACCATTATTGACTACCAAGATTTCTGTCAACTCACGACTTTGCCTTTTCAGAGAATCAACAACCCTTTGCAAAAGCTCCAATCTATTGTAGGTTACAACTACCGCTATTACTTTTTCCATCTTTTAATTACAATTTAGATTCTATACCCAAGACCTGCAAGCCACTCTCTCACTTGTAGCACTCTCACTTCCCAAGGTGCACCCGCAAGAGCAACCTCCCTATTTTTATCAACAAGTTCTTGGTAGTCTGACGCATGCTTCACTATGTCTCTCACTTGCATTTCAGGATTGCTTCTATCCAATGAAATCACAGGATTATACCCTATCAAATCGACTAGTTCCTTGGGAGCACGCCCCAAAAGGATTGTCCTCGACAACATACATTCCCAAAAACGCTGCGTCAAGGTTTCTATGTCACCCGTCATCTCTGGAGCAGTGTCGCATCGTGGAAGGGCTATCGTTACCTTGGCGTGTGACATAGTAGCTGTCAGCTGTTCAAAAGTGTCCATACAACCATCAGCATTGCTGCGATTGACATGTTTTATCCCAGGCACCAACTCCCGGAAGAAATTGCGTTCCATACTGCCATACTCCAGCAAATCGATGTTTCTATCCGCCAAAGCCTCTCCTGCATGATAAATTTGGGTGTTGATTCCTTCCGTCACTGCCAAAATATTCATGTCAGGAAATTCCTTCCGCATTCGCTCCGCTGTTTGCGAGGAAGTAAATATGGCTGTCCGAATCCGATACTTGCGAAGCCAATGCACCATCTTTTCAAAATACATAGGCCAGCAATCCCATATCATCGGGATGATTTCATACATCATGTAATCCGGGAACGTGTCAAAGGACAAAGAGACAGGTTCGACAAAACGCAAACGAGCCTCTTTCTTATTTTGTCCAAGAGCCATAGGACTATGCTTATACACCAGCCCATGTAATATTCTTGGAGGATAATGGGCCTCTGCCGTCTTTCCACCTACAGTCACCCAAGCATCGTAAGGTTGCTGCTTGAAACTATGTTTGCCATCAAAGGCGTATGGTTTTACTGCTTTTACAAGTTTCATTTTCCAATCATCTTTTTGAGATATGTATGTATTTTAGCCTCCATCCACACCAACACAGGTGGATATTTCATGCAACGAGACACATTCCATAAGCTGAACTCAATTTCTTGCTGCAACATCTTGCGCAACAAGTCATCATGCCCTTCGTAATGGCGTGTTACCTTTTGCCCTTCGTTGATATAGAAGTTGCATGTCACCATATCAGCCTTATCCTCAACCGCCTTGGCTACGAGTGTCTCTATCATGTCTGGCTCAACATAGTCATCAGGATCCACATGGATTACCCACTCACCTGCGGCAACATCAAGTCCTTTTTGTCTGGCAACACTGACTCCCTTGTTAGTTTGGTGGATAACACGTATTCTTTCGTCTCTAACAGCATAGTCATCGCAAATCTTTCCACTATTGTCAGGACTACCATCATCCACAAGAATAATCTCTGTATGAGAGTATGTTTGACAAAGCAAGCTATCCAAACATTTGCGGATATAAGACTCTACATTCCAAACTGGAATTATGATTGTCACAAGTGGCTTCTCCATGTTCTTTCCTCCTTTTAGCTTTCCCAAATCTCTGCCAAAGGCTTGAAACCAATCTGTGGCAATAACACACGATTCACCCACAGACGATAGTTTTCCTCTGTCCAATCTGTATGATATTGCTTTTCTTGATGTAGGAGTCTGTCTATTTCACTCAAAGTCACCACTTTTCCTGAGGGATTAATCCAACGATACCACTTGCTGAACCGACGATGCGCTTTTTCGTCATTCAAAACGAGGACATGGATGTCACTTGCGTGAGACAGGATAACGCCCCATACCTTAAAAGGGTTCGCAGAAAGATATTGACAATCACCATCCAATTCGTCAGCAATATACTGAGGCATTTGGACTAAAGTGCTTGGTAAAGGTCTTCGGGAAGATGGAGGGCAGAATGCCACCACCTTTATTTTATCTATCATAGGCTTAATTCCATATCGTCCTTTAAGCCCTAGTTCCCTAATCAGGCAATTATAAAAAAGATGGATAGATACGAACAAAAATAAAAAGAGCGTGGGAACTTTCCTGTTACTCGTCCCACGAATCGAGGCCTTCGCATTGCCCAGTACAGTTGAACGAGCAACGTCGAAGCCCACGCCGATATGAATACACTTCTCCCTATACAGATATAGGACACCTTACTTTCGTAATGTGCCATACCAGTAAAGGGATGTGAATATACACATCCCGTAGGCATCTACCGCTGCAATGCTCATGACTGTACCTGAAAGTTGCGAAGTTTCGATTCGTCAAGAACAAAGCGTCAAGTAAACGCCTTTATATTATGTCGTGATACCTTTTCCCACTTACCTTTATTTTTCCCGTCTTAGCACATAAAGGCATCTTTACAACACCTCAAAATGCCTCGAATCGGCGTGAGCTAAATCGGTATCGGGTGCAAAGATAGTGAAAATAATGATAAGTTGTATGTTTTTCGGGGATTATTTTTCATGGTTGCATAAAAAAATCCTTGCGTTAAGGTACACAAGTTCAACCTTGATAAACTCACAGACCATTCGCTCTATCAAGACTGTTAATTTATCCTATAAAACTTTCCAATTCTTTCCAATTTTGCAAACATTGGAAAGAATTGGTTTTGTATTTATTGGATTCATTTCTACCATGAACACCTTTTTATTAGAACGGCAAATCGCCTTTGCCCTTCATATACCCTGCAATTCTTTGACGAGCACCAACGATATTAAAAGACTTAGGGTCAAAGCCACCACCAAGCCAGTCTACCATTTCCTCATACTCCCCGCTACCAGGATTTTTAAGAGCATTGAGCAGATAGCGATAACCTCCTACTCCTCCACAATCCTCTGGCGGACATGCACCTGTAGCTTTCACCAACTGCACTTTCACCACTGCATCTGCGGCAACCTCTTGCTTGTCAACAAGTGTTATCTCATGAATCCAGCTATCGCCAAAGTCGTATTCCCACTTGACCTTCGCCTTCAATCTACGCAAAATCTGACCTATGGTATATTCCCTTGCGTCATTATCGTCATCAATGCCCCATCCACTTTCTTCTGGCACAGAATAGGATTCCTTACCGTCAATAAACTGGTTGAGATGACAACCATCCCATCCTACAGCACAAACCAAGATTTCACCCAAATCGGCCAAAGTCATGTTTGAAGAAACTACTAACTGACGATACACTTTGCGAGGAGAGCCTTTCAAGGCAACATCAAGGGTATAAGCATACTGCTTTTTACTATTCTTGCCAGACTTAGCTTTTGACTTTGTCTTTGAAGAACCTTTATAAAGTTCTTTGTAGAAGAGGGCATCTGCCTCACGTTGTCTCTCTTCGTCAGTCCACCAGCCCCATTCTTTGTCTTCATCTTCATCCCCAAAGTCTCCATCGACATCAAAATCATACTCTTCTCCTTCCACGAGTTGCTCCAACAATTCCTTAAAACTAAGAAAATCCACGATTCGCTCGTCAGTACCATTGGAAAGCAACTTGGTCACCCCCTTAATGCCATTTTTGATTTCTACGGATGGCACATTATATTCCTTATAGATGTCCTTAAATAATGGCAATAAATCCACAGCCTTGATTTGGGCTAGCGACTTCACCGTCCAATCCATAGCCATCGCAGGTATGGTGAACTCGATGCACGACTTTAGCACATCAGAAACCCAAGCCAACACTTGCAAACGACAGAAAGGATTCTCCACTGCCATCTGCACCACGGCATTAAACACAATAGGGTAAAGTTCTGAGACAAAGCCATCGGTCTTCATCACCTCCTTCAACTCCTCCATGTGTCCTACACCTACATGAGCAAGAATCAAGGTTGCGGCATCCTCAAACTGACCATAATAGAAATCAAAGAAATAGACATCTTGCTTCATGGTTTCAAGGATTACGTCAAAGAGACCTATCAACTTGAAATCATCGACTAGTTGAAAGGCAACAAACAAAGGCATATTGCTTTTCTCCTGTTCACTTTTAAAATCACGTGTCAAGCCGTCAGCAAGGATGTGCATAAAGAAATTACGCATCATATCCTCCTGTTCTTGAGGCGAAGCCTTCGCCATTTCATCATGAATATTCTCATATACCGCAAGAGCCTCACTCGGCTTGGCTGCATCCACCAAAGGAAGCAAGCATTCCACCAAAGGCTTTACATCTTTCGTATAATCAGGACGCTGATAGGTATAGTTGTCATTCTGTGCATCTTGTATGCTTCTTCCAGACGCTACCATATCCAGCATCTTGTCCATGAGATTCATCTGTTTGTCAGGCGAAAGACCACCTATCATGTCATCGAGGATTCCCATCAAGGAATCTATTTCTCCTTTTTTCTTCTTTGCCATATCGGTATTTATTCAGTTATTGATTTCACTTTTATCTTTACAAAGCGCAAAGATAAGGATTCTTTTTATAATCAGCAAATATTTCACAAAAGATTTTCGAAAGAAGAAAAAGGCTGACATTTTTATCAAAACACAAACCATTGTTGAAAAAGAGATGTCAAAATAAACAGCTATACTTACCATAAAAGGCAAGCATAACTGCGTATTATACATCTTCAAATAGCCTCAATTCATTACAAAACTGTATTCCACATGATGACTTAATAAAATTATAAGCAAATCTATATTTTCTTTATAAGGAAGAATTCCTAAATGGACCAAAATATCTTTCGAGGTATTACGAATAATTCTCAACTTAATAGTTTCAACTGCCAAAAATGATTCTTTCATAACAACGATATTTTTTATATCTGCATAAGAAATTTCCTTTTTATGAAAAAAATTATTAATAACAAGTTTGTCTTCTTCTACTTTTATCTTGTTAAGTCTTTTTTCTATGTAAAAAAGACACCAAAAACATACAAAAACAAAGGGAAATATATTATAATGCGGAAACAATAAGTACAACATGATTGGAACTACCACTAATATGACAATTCCAATCATAAAATATATATAATTATATTTTAGCATAATGCACATCCTGCAACATAACAACAAACAGCCATACCAATAGTTGCACCCCCAGAAGGAACTGCCCCTATAAATCCCAATGCGGTAGAACCTACAGCAATAGCCCCATTACATAATATACTCCATGTACGCCGACTTAATCTTGCACGCGTTGTAGGTATAACCATAGCATCATTTCCATAAACTTTTGTTATATTTATGATTTCATTGCCATCATCATAAATTACATCAAAAATTGGTTCTTTATCTTGATTATATAATGCAAAGAAGATGTCTCCTCAAAGTACATTTTTGTTTGGATTTCATTCTCATCACCAATTCCAACCAATATATGTTCTAAGCCTTTTTTATCCTTATTAGGTACATTAAAAATTGTAGTTTCTTTTCCTTTTACATTGATAGCTTCTGCATTAGAAAAATCATAAAGCATATCAGAATTTGGTACACCCATTGCCCGAGTCACAACACTATAACTTCCAAAAGAATTCTTTAACTTTTGCGGATTAGTCACTTTACTAACCTTAAAATCTAGTGTATTTATAAGAGTTGGTTGATTCAAACTTACATCTTCTTGATCTGAAGAACAGCTTACAAATAAAACAAATAAAATTAAATATAAATATTTCATAAAATACATATTATAAATTCAATAAGGGCACTCATTATATATATAGCAACTTAATTAGTTCGATTAAACTTTTTACAATCACTTATAATCAGCAAGTTCTATTTTTTCACGAATTACCCTAAAATTTCCCTATAAAAAAAAAATCTCTGACAGATTTAATCTGTCAGAGAAAATATTAACTTATGCAGAATATTAGTCAGCCAACTTAGCCTTGATGAACTCACGGTTCAAGCGAGCGATGTTAGCGATGCTCTCGTTCTTAGGGCAAACTGCCTCGCAGGCACGAGTGTTGGTACAGTTACCGAAGCCAAGCTCGTCCATGCGTGCAATCATCTTCTTAGCACGGCTAGCAGCCTCTACACGACCCTGTGGGAGAAGTGCCAACTGGCTAACCTTTGAGCTGACGAAGAGCATGGCAGAACCATTCTTACAAGCAGCCACGCAAGCACCGCAACCGATACAGGTAGCGCAGTCCATAGCCTCGTCTGCATTCTCCTTAGGAATCAAGATGGCGTTGGCATCCTGAGCCTGGCCAGTACGGATGCTTGTGTAACCGCCTGCCTGGATGATCTTGTCGAAGGCCGAGCGGTCCACCATACAGTCCTTGATGATAGGGAAACCAGCACTGCGCCATGGCTCTACGGTGATAACGTCGCCATCGTTGAAACGACGCATGTAGAGCTGACAGGTGGTAGCACCACGCTCTGTCTTGCCGTGTGGAGTACCATTGATATAGAGAGAGCACATACCGCAGATACCCTCGCGGCAGTCGTGGTCGAACACGAAAGGCTCCTGACCTGCCTCGATGAGCTCCTCGTTCAAGATGTCGAGCATCTCAAGGAAAGAGGTATCATCTGGGATGTTCTTCATCTCGTGTGTATCGAAGTGACCCTGAGCATGAGGGCCGTCCTGCTTCCAATACTTAATTGTGAAACTTATATTTCTTGCCATTGTCTTGTACGCTTTTTAGTTCTTGTAATTTCTTGTCTGTACCTTAATTGCCTCATACTCAAGAGGTTCCTTGTTGAGAACAGGAGCAGTGGTGTCGTTACCCTGGTACTCCCAGCAACCTACGTAGAAGAAGTTCTCGTCATCGCGCTTTGCCTCGCCCTCTTCTGTCTGGTACTCCTCGCGGAAGTGACCACCACAGCTTTCGTTGCGGTGCAATGCGTCGTAGGCGATAAGTTCGCCCATCAAGATGAAGTCGCGCAAGTGGATAGCCTTATCCAACTCTACGTTCAAGCCTTCCTTCTTGCCTGGGATGAAGAGGTTCTTGTTGAATTCCTCACGGAGAGCTTTCATCTTCTTCAAGCCTTCCTCAAGACCTTCCTTGGTACGGCCCATACCTACGTGCTCCCAAAGGATGTGACCCAGCTCCTTGTGGATGGAATCTACAGAGCGCTTGCCCTGGATGCCCATCAAGCGGTCGATTTCCTTCTGTACGCCAGCCTCTGCCTCGGCGAACTCTGGGAGGTCGGTGGAAAGGCGTGGCCAGAGAGCCTGGTCGGCCAAGTAGTTCTGGATGGTGTATGGCAATACGAAGTAACCGTCGGCCAAACCCTGCATCAAGGCAGATGCACCAAGACGGTTGGCACCGTGGTCGGAGAAGTTACACTCACCGATGGCAAAGAGGCCGGGGATGGTGGTCATCAACTCGTAGTCTACCCAGATACCGCCCATGGTGTAGTGGATGGCAGGGAAGATCATCATTGGGTTGTAGTACTTCTCACCGTTGATTTCGTTGGCAAGCTCGCCTGGGTTCACGTCGGTAATCTCCTCATACATGTCGAAGAGGTTGCCATAACGCTGAAGAATCACGTCGATGCCGAGACGGTTGATAGACTCTGAGAAATCGAGATATACGGCGAGGCCCGTGTTGTTCACACCGAAGCCCTTGTCGCAACGCTCCTTGGCAGCACGTGAAGCCACGTCACGGGGAACCAAGTTACCGAACGCTGGGTAACGGCGCTCCAAGTAGTAGTCGCGGTCTTCCTCAGGAATATCAGAACCCTTCTTGGTACCAGCCTGCAATGCCTTGGCGTCCTCTATCTTCTTAGGAACCCAGATACGGCCATCGTTACGCAGAGACTCTGACATCAATGTCAACTTACTCTGGTTGGTGCCGTGTACAGGAATACAAGTTGGATGAATCTGAACGTATGATGGGTTGGCGAAGTCTGCACCCTTGCGGTAGCACTGGATGGCAGCAGTACAATTGCAACCCATGGCGTTGGTAGAGAGGAAGTAAGCGTTGCCATAACCACCGGTAGCGATTACTACGGCGTTGGCAGAGAAACGCTCCAACTCGCCGGTAATCAAGTTCTTGGCGATGATACCACGAGCGTGGCCGTCAACGATCACCACATCCTCCATCTCGTAACGAGTGTACATCTTTACCTTGCCTGCCTCAATCTGGCGGCTCAATGAAGAGTAAGCACCGAGAAGCAACTGCTGACCGGTCTGACCCTTGGCATAGAAAGTACGGGAAACCTGTGCGCCACCGAAAGAACGGTTGGCCAACATACCGCCGTACTCACGAGCGAAAGGAACGCCCTGGGCCACGCACTGGTCGATGATGTCGTTGCTCACCTCGGCCAAACGGTAAACGTTAGCCTCACGGGCACGGTAGTCACCACCCTTCACTGTATCGTAGAAGAGACGATAAACAGAGTCGCCGTCGTTCTGATAATTCTTAGCTGCATTGATACCACCCTGTGCTGCGATAGAGTGAGCACGACGTGGAGAGTCCTGGATGCAGAAGTTCAGGATATTGAAGCCCATCTCGCCGAGAGAAGCGGCCGCAGAAGCACCTGCCAAACCTGTACCTACGACGATGATGTCGAGCTTTAACTTATTCTTAGGGTTAACCAAACGCTGGTGAGCCTTATAGTTGGTCCACTTCTCAGCAACTGGTCCTTCAGGTATTCTAGAATTTAATGTCTTAGCCATAATCTTTTTTAATACTTAAATGATTACATGAATTAAGCGCAGCACAATGAAGGAGCGCAACCGATGGCGAATGCCAAAACGGTGATGATGAAGAGAGCAATCAAGATGGTAGTATAAACCATGCCGATTACCTTCCAGCGGCAGAACCAAACCTTACCGTTCCAACCGAGAGTCTGGAGAGCACTCCAGAAACCATGGGTGAGGTGGAACCAGAGAGCTACCAACCAGATGATGTAGAGCACTACGAACACGGGGTTGGCGAAGGTGTCCTGGATGAACGCGAAACCATCTGCTGGGTTGTGAGCCACAGTCATGCCAGTCAGCTCTGCGAACATCATGTTGAACCAGAAGTTGAACAAGTGGAGCAACAAACCGAGAACGATGACAATACCAAGTACCAACATGTTCTGGCTAGCCCACTCTACCTTCTCGGGCTTAGCAGTTACCTCGTAACGCTTGTTGCCACGGGCACGGCGGTTTTGTGCCGTAAGGATGAATGCGTAAACGATGTGAATCACTGCCAACGCTGCCAAACCCAAGGTTGCAACTACGGCGTACCAGTTAGCACCCAACAACTCGCAAATCATGTTGTAAGCATCTCCTGAGAAGAGAGCAGCAACATTCATGCAGCAGTGGAATGTCAAGAATAGAATAAGCGCGATACCAGTTACCGACATCACTACCTTTCTACCAATAGATGAATTGATTAACCACATAAATGATTGATTTTTAAATATTTAACTGTTTGAAACTAATTTATTTCCTTTTTTGTCTCACGCCTTGCGATACACAAATTATCTCAATCTGCAATACCTACTTCTAGGTATCTTCACGCAAGTTTGCTGCAAAATTACTATAAATTCGTGATTTATCAAAGTATTTTTGCTAAAATTTCAATTAAATTTCTTACTTTTGCCGAAAATTAGAAAAAGTATAGATTATGATTTTTAAGTATGACGTACTCGTTATCGGTGGCGGACACGCCGGTTGCGAGGCTGCCGCAGCCTCTGCCAACATGGGTGCCAAGACCTGTCTGATAACGATGGACATGAACAAGATTGGGCAGATGAGCTGCAATCCTGCCGTGGGCGGAATCGCCAAGGGGCAGATTGTTCGTGAGATTGACGCTCTCGGTGGGCAAATGGGCATCGTGACCGACAAGACCGCCATCCAGTTCCGCATGTTAAATATAGGTAAGGGGCCTGCCGTATGGAGTCCTCGCGCCCAATGCGACCGCGGCAAGTTTATCTGGGAGTGGCGAACCATCCTCGACCACACCGACAACTTGGACATCTGGCAAGACCAAGCCGACGAACTGCTTGTGGAGAATGGAGAGGCTGTCGGCGTGCGCACCATCTGGGGAGCAGAGTTCTTCGCCAAGAGCATCATCATTACCGCTGGCACTTTCCTCAACGGACTGATGCACGTGGGCAGAAAGATGGTGGAAGGCGGAAGATGCGCAGAGCCTGCTGTCCACAATTTCACCGAGAGCATCACTCGATGGGGCATCACCTCGGCGAGAATGAAAACAGGCACTCCGGTTCGCATCGACAAGCGTAGCGTTCATTTCGAAGACATGGAGGAGCAACCTGGAGACACGGGGTTCCACCAGTTCTCTTACATGGCAGAACACCGAGTTTTGAAGCAGTTGCCGTGTTGGACTTGCTACACAAACCAGAAAGTTCACGAGATTCTGAAAAGTGGTCTTGCAGACTCACCTTTATATAATGGGCAGATTCAAAGCACGGGGCCCCGCTATTGTCCAAGCATCGAAACCAAGCTGGTCACCTTCCCCGACAAGGAGCAGCATCCGCTCTTCCTGGAGCCCGAGGGCGAGGACACCAACGAGATGTACTTGAATGGTTTCTCATCAAGTATGCCGATGGACATCCAGCTGAATGCCCTTCATGAGATACCCTCATTGAGAGATGCGAAGATTTACCGTCCGGGGTATGCCATCGAATACGACTACTTCGACCCCACCCAACTCAAACACTCCTTGGAATCAAAAATCATCAAGGGCCTCTTCTTCGCCGGTCAAGTCAACGGAACGACAGGATATGAGGAAGCAGGCGGTCAGGGAACTATTGCCGGAATCAACGCAGCCCTCCATTGCGTCGGCGACAAAACATTCGAAATGGCAAGAGACGAGAGTTACATCGGTGTGCTCATCGATGACCTCACGACAAAGGGTGTCGATGAGCCATACCGCATGTTTACCTCCAGAGCAGAGTATCGCATTCTTCTTCGCCAAGACGACGCCGATGCTCGCCTCACAGAGAAAGCTTACGAACTCGGCATTGCCAAGCGCGACCGGTACGATTGGTGGATGGAGAAAAAGATAGGCATCGAAAGAATCATAGATTTCTGCGCGAACTATCCTATCAAGAAAGACGAGACCAATCCGAAGCTGGAAGCTCTCGGCACTACCCCACTTCGAGCAGGATGCAAACTCATCGACTTGGTAGCCCGTCCCCACCTGAACCTCGAAAACTTATCTGCGATTATCCCAGCCTTGAAAGAAACATTGGAAGCGACCAGCAACCGTAAAGAGGAGATTGCAGAGGCTGCTGAAATCAAGATGAAGTATAAAGGCTACATCGAACGAGAAAAGCTCATCGCCGACAAGATGCACCGCCTAGAGAACATCAAAATCAAAGGACGCTTCAAGTACTCGGAGCTTCACGAGATTTCGACAGAAGGAAGGCAGAAGCTTGAACGCATCGACCCAGAGACGCTAGCCCAGGCAAGCCGCATCCCCGGGGTGTCTCCTAGCGACATCAACGTCATGCTTGTCCTGCTTGGAAGATAAGACTTCGGGGGTATCCGAAAGGAAGTCAAAGTAGAGCCTTGTTCAGAATGTTTCACGTGAAACAGGGTACAAGAAAATCTATTGGTTTCCAAAATGTTAGCAACGGTTACATCAAGTGTTTTACGGTTAAAGTAACACTTCAATAATTCGTGAAACAAGCTGTCAAAACGCCATGGATTTTAGGCGAGAAAACGCCAGAATCAAGCACCAAAACAACAAGAAAATACAAACATATAATAAAGTAAAAACACAATGAATAACCAACTATTATTAGACAATCTGCGCTGCATTCCAGATTGGCCAATCAAGGGGGTAAACTTCCGTGATGTCACCACCCTTTTCAAGAGTCCAGAGGCTCTCAAAGAGATTAACGACGAGATGTACGAACTGTACAAAGACAAAGGAATCACCAAAATTGTAGGCATCGAATCCCGTGGTTTTGTCATGTCCTCTGCACTCGCTATTCGCCTCGGCGCAGGTGTCGTTTTGTGCCGTAAGCCAGGAAAACTTCCTTGTAAAACAGTGCAAGAAAGTTATGCCAAGGAGTATGGTATCGACACCATCGAAATTCATGAAGATGCCATCAATGAGAACGACGTAGTACTCCTCCACGATGACCTTCTTGCCACTGGAGGAACCATGAAAGCCGCCTGCGATTTGGTCAAGAAATTCCATCCCAAGAAGGTCTATGCCAACTTCATCATCGAGTTGGTCAACGAGAATTTCGAAGGCCGCAAGGTGTTCGATGATGACGTAGAGGTTTCCACTCTCATGCAATTATAATGCACCTTACTTACACACGTACGTGCATTACCCGATGCACGTACGTGCGTAGCACACGCAAAGTTCCACGTGAAACATCCCTATATAAATTCCCTTTAAATAAAGGAGTTACACACTATGACCAAACAAGAAAACGAGGAAAGACTATCTAGGCTCAAGAACATCGTATTGAACATGCCTGAGAAGCCAGGAAGTTACCAATATTATGACGAGAATCATACGATTATCTATGTCGGGAAAGCAAAGAATTTGAAGCGTAGAGTGTCTTCTTACTTTCATAAAGAGGTGGACAGATACAAGACTAAGGTTCTCGTTTCGAAGATTTTCGACATCTCCTACACAGTGGTAAATACCGAAGAAGATGCCCTTTTGCTTGAAAACAGTCTTATCAAAAAGTACAACCCACGATACAACGTTTTGCTTAAAGACGGCAAAACATACCCCTCAATTTGCGTAACCAACGAGTATTTCCCCCGTATTTTCAAGACTCGAAACATCAACAAAAAGTTTGGTACTTTCTTCGGTCCATATCCTCATATAGGCAGTATGTATGCCGTCTTAGAAATCATCAAGAAGCTCTACAAGCCCCGTACTTGCAGGTTTCCAATTACCAAAGAAGGCGTAGCAGAAGGTAAATACAAGCCCTGTTTGGAGTATCACATCCACAACTGTGGGGCTCCCTGCATCAACAAGCAGAGCTACGAGGACTACCAAGAAAACATGCGCCAGGCTCGTGAGATTCTCAAGGGAAACACACGAGAAGTAAGCAAATATCTCTATGACATGATGATGAAAAACGCCGAAATCCTCAAGTTTGAGGTTGCCGAAGAATACAAAAGAAAGTACCTTTTGCTAGATGAATTTGAGGCGAAAAGCGAGGTCGTCAGCCATACGATTACAGATGTGGATGTCTTCACCATCGTCAACGATGACACGAACAAGAACGCTTTCATCAACTACATCCATGTGAAAAACGGCACCATCAACCAAAGTTTCACTTACGAATACAAACGCAAGCTGGAAGAGAGCGACGAGGAACTACTCATCACCGCTATCCCTGAAATTAGAGAGCGTTTCCACTCCACCTCAAGAGAGATTATCGTACCTTTCGAGATGGGATGGAAATTGAAAGACGCCACCTTCTTCGTGCCCCAAAGAGGCGACAAGAAGCACCTTTTAGACCTGTCGGAGATGAACGGAAAGCAGTATAAGTTCGACCGTTTGAAGCAAGCCGAGAAACTAAATCCTGAGCAAAAACAGACCCGTCTGATGAAGGAATTACAGGCAAAGCTGAGACTCCCTAAGCTCCCTTATCAGATAGAATGCTTCGACAACTCCAACATTTCCGGTACAGACGCCGTAGCTGGCTGCATCGTATATAAAGGTATGAAACCATCCAGAAAAGACTACCGCAAATACAACATCAAGACGGTGGTTGGCCCAGACGACTACGCATCCATGCAAGAGGTGGTAAGGCGCCGATATAGCCGCATGACAGAAGAAGCCCCCCCCCTTCCAGACCTCATCATCACCGATGGTGGCAAGGGACAAATGGAAGTTGTCAGAGAGGTGGTAGAAGACGAGTTGCACCTAAACATCCCTATCGCCGGCCTTGCCAAGGATGACCGCCACCGCACCAACGAACTCCTCTACGGATTTCCCCCTCAGACCATAGCATTGCCCCCGGAAAGTGAGCTTTTCAAGGTGCTGACGCAGATACAAGACGAGGTTCACCGCTACGCCATCACATTCCATAGAGACAAACGCAGCAAGCATGCCCTACATTCTGAGCTAGACGACATCAAAGGTATTGGACCAAAGGCAAAAGAAGCCCTTCTAAACAAGTTTAAGAGCGTCAAGAAGATAAAAGAAGCTAGCCTAGAAGAGCTAGCAGAGGTACTTGGCCCACACAAGGCAGAGATATTACAAACCTATTTTAAGCAAAAAGAGGAAAATAATCCATCGTAATGATGGGAATATGGAATAAAAGTTGTATTTTTGCAGAAACATAACAAAGGAAATACATGAGAATCGTAATACAGCGCGTGAGCCACGCTTCGGTAACCATAGAAGGAAGCATAAAATCTGCCATAGAACAAGGTTATCTCATTCTTCTGGGAATAGAGGAAACCGACACGTCAGAAGATATAAACTGGCTCGTCAAAAAGGTAATCGGACTTCGTGTTTTCGATGACGAAAACCATGTCATGAACCGCTCCATCACGGATATTGACGGCGAGATTTTGGTCATTAGCCAATTCACCCTATTCGCCAGCTACAAGAAAGGCAACCGCCCTAGCTGGCATCGTGCTGCCAAGCATGAAATCAGCGTTCCTCTCTATGAAGAGTTCTGCCAAAAACTCTCCGAAGCTCTCGGAAATCCAGTGGGAACAGGCGAATTTGGTGCCGACATGAAGGTAGAGTTACTCAACGACGGCCCTGTCACCATCTCCATGGACACCCACAACAAGGAATAGCAACACCTATAAATATGACTATCAAAGAAGCACAAGAAGCCGTAGATAAATGGATACAGACCTACGGCGTAAGATATTTCAGCGAGCTGACCAACATGGCTTGCCTCACAGAAGAAGTGGGCGAACTGGCCCGCATCATCGCCCGGAAATACGGCGACCAGAGCTTTAAAGAGGGCGAAAAAGCTAACCTAGGCGAGGAAATGGCAGACATCCTATGGGTGCTTATCTGTCTCGCCAACCAAACAGGCGTAGATCTTACCGAAGAACTCCAAAAGAGCCTCGACAAGAAGACGAAAAGGGATGCCGAAAGGCATAAGAACAACCCGAAACTAAGTGAATAACGAAGAGTGAGGAGTGAAGAATCCAACTGCCACAAGGGCGCAAGCTAACTAAACATTAAACATTAACAAATTAAACATTATAAAGAATGAGCAGTATTAAAGAACAAGTTCTTGCCCAGCAGCAAGGCTATTATAACGAGTCTGACGACAAGTATCTGATGACTCTCAAGCAGTACAACTGCGACCTCAACGATGAGAAAGTAGCAGCTGAAGTCAAGAAGATTCTCGACGAGAAAATAGCCGAAAACGACACCTTGGAGGTAAAGAAATTCCTCTTGGGCAGCGTAGAGTTGACCTCCCTCCACACAGAGGACACCGAAGAAAGCATCTTGAAGATGATTGAGAAGGTAAACCAGTTTGCCAAAGATTATCCAGACCTTCCTCACGTGGCGACCGTCTGCACCTACCCTAACTTTGCCGGTCTCATCAGCCAGAGCCTAGAGGTAGATGGCGTAGAAATAGCCGTCGTAAGCGGCAATTTCCCTTCTTCCCAAACCTTTATCGAGGTCAAGGTAGCCGAAACCGCCCTAGCTATCAAAGACGGTGCCACAGAGGTCGATATCGTAATGCCAGTAGGCAAGTTCTTCAGCGAGGACTACGAGGGCTTGTGCGATGACATCCAGCAGCTGAAGGAAGTTTGTGGCGACCACAAGATGAAGTGCATCTTGGAAACAGGCGACTTGAAGAACTGCCGCAACATCATGAAGGCTTCCATCCTTGCCATGTACTCCGGCGCAGATTACATCAAGACCTCAACAGGCAAGGAAAAGATTTCAGCCACTCCCGAGGCTGCCTATGTGATGTGCCAGGCCATCAAGGCTTACTACGAGAAGACAGGCATCCAGATTGGCTTCAAGCCAGCAGGCGGCATCAACACAGTCCACGACGCAGTTGTCTATTACACCATCGTAAAAGAAGTTCTTGGCGAAAAATGGTTGACCAACCAGTGGTTGCGTCTTGGCACTTCACGCCTCACCAACCTCCTATTGAGCGAGATTTTGGGTAAAGAAATCAAGTACTTCTAAACACAGAAAACCATATTTACCACAAAGGGTTGGCTCTGCTTCGAGAGTCAACCCTTTGTTTTGCCTAAATCGTTGTATTTTATCAACTTACATAGATTATACCCTACGTTCGATAACAAAGTCAAGGTATGCTTTCAATGCTTGATAGATACTCTTGTCCTCCACATATGTATCCAAGAAATTCATGCACTCTGCATGGAAATTCCACATACATTCATCCGCATATTCGATGCCTCCATTCGCCTTGGTAAACTCCACCAACCGCCCTATTTCCTCGGCAGTTACCTCGTGAGATTTCACCTTGCGAGCGAGCTTCATCATCTCTTCATCGCCCGTAGCTTTCAAAGCATAGATGACAGGCAAGGTCAGCTTACCCTCCGCCATATCGTTGCCCGTAGGCTTGCCTATCTCCTTAGAGTCATAATAATCGAAAATATCATCACGAATTTGGAAAATGACTCCGAGGTTCTGACCAAATCTCTTGGCTTCTTCCACAGCTATCGGAGAACCCCCTGCCGACAAGGCTCCAATGCCGGCGCAAGCTTCGAACAACGCCGCCGTCTTCTGCTTAATCACTTGATAATAAACCTCTTCCGAGATTTCTTCATTACTAATGCTATTGAGTTGAAGTATCTCGCCATTAGATAAGACTCGTCCCAATTCTGCAAGATAACGCACAATTTGTTCGCTATGAGAATAAGAGACGTGCAGCAAAGCTGTAGAGAGAATGTAGTCGCCCACAAGCACCGCCACCTTATTATTGTAAGTGGCATTCACACTCGTCTGCCCACGACGTTCCCCACTCTCATCGACCACATCATCATGCACCAAAGAGGCTGTATGAAGCAATTCCAAGCCCACCGCAGAGTGCTGGGTAACCTCCGTGACCTTGCCAAAATTCTTTGCCATCAACAAAATGAGCATCGGACGCATACGCTTACCCGCACGCTGACGAATATGGTCGAGAGCTTGCGATAGGAGTCCATCGCTATGCATCAAAGACTTGTTAAACAAATCTATAAAATCTGTCAATTCTGCCTCTATAGGCTGCTTGATAAGTGATAAATAGTCCATTATATGAAGGTAAATCTACTTAATTTCTGAAATTTGTTACAAAATTAATCAATTATTCGTGAAATATGGCAATTTTTTAGTAATTTTACACCATAAATATGAATATTATGAATAAATTATTCCTTTTAGACGCATACGCACTCATTTATCGGTCGTATTATGCGTTCATGAAGAACCCTCGAATCAACTCGAAAGGGCTCAACACATCATGTGTCATGGGGTTCTGCAACACCCTCAACGAGATACTCACCAAGGAGAAACCTACTCATATCGGAGTGGCATTCGACCACGGCAAAACATTCCGCCATGAGGCCTTCCCCGCCTATAAAGCGCAGCGCGAAGAGACCCCCGAAGATATTAAATTATCTGTTCCAATCATTAAAAACATCCTCGAAGCCTACCACATTCCTATCCTTCAAGTAGATGGTTTCGAGGCTGACGACATTATCGGCACCATTGCTACCCAAGCTGGCGAGAAAGGCATTGAGACTTACATGCTGACTCCCGACAAAGACTATGGCCAGTTGGTCAGAGAGAATGTATATATGTACCGACCTCAGCATGGGGGTGGATATGAAAAATTGGGCATAGAAGAAATTGAAAGCAAATATGGAATCTCTTCCCCACTCCAAGTCATCGACCTCTTGGCTCTGATGGGCGACTCCGCCGACAATTTTCCAGGCTGTCCTGGAGTCGGAGAGAAAACCGCAGTCAAATTAATCAATGAGTTTGGCAACGTGGAGAGCCTAATCGAGAACTCCTCGAAGGTGAAAGGCAAGTTGCGTGAAAAAGTGGAAGCCGCAGTTGAAGACATCAAAATGTCGAAGTTCTTGGCTACCATCCGAACCGATGTTCCTGTCAACCAAAATTTCGATGACTTGAAGTTGGTTGAGCCTGACAAGGAGAAACTGGACGAAATCTTCACCGACTTAGAGTTTAAGTCATTCGCCAACCGGGTTCTTAAAAAGCCTCAAAAAGTGCAAACAAAGCCTACAGGTGAGCTTGATTTATTTGGCGCACAGCTAGACGAGGGGGAAGAAGAACAAAAAAACACGAGTTTTGACACCATTAAAACGGTACAGCACGATTACAAACTCATTGAAACAGAAGAAGATGCAAGACTTCTTTGTGACTTTTTAATTACAAAACAAACTATCAGTCTAGACACAGAGACAACATCCACCACTGCAATCGATGCAGAATTAGTGGGATTGAGCTTTGCCATCGAAGAAAAGCAGGCTTTCTATGTGGCAATCCCTTCCAATCGTGAAGAAGCCTTAAAATTCGTAAACATCTTCAAACCGATCTATGAGAACCCTGAAATCCTCAAAGTAGGACAAAACATCAAGTACGATTACGAGGTGCTGATGAACTATGGTGTGGAGATAGCGGGCAAGATGTTCGATACGATGATAGCCCACTACCTCATCCAGCCAGAGTTGTATCACAACATGGACTACTTGGCAGAAGTTTTCCTTAACTACCAAACTATCCACATCGAAGAGCTGATTGGCCCGAAGGGCAAAAAACAAAAGTCAATGCGCGACCTCTCCCCCAAAGAGGTGTATGAGTATGCAGCCGAAGACGCCGACATCACTTTGCGCCTGAAGAATGTGCTCGAACCCAAACTCAAAGAGATAGATTGCGAGGACTTGTTCTGGAACGTAGAAATGCCGCTCGTACCTGTTCTTGCCCACATGGAGATGAATGGTGTATGTATCGACACCGACACGCTGAAAGAAACGTCAAAAAATTTAACCAACAGACTGACAGAGATAGAGCACCACATCTACGAGTTGGCTGGCGAGAGTTTCAACATAGGCTCCCCTCGACAAGTAGGAGAAATACTCTTCGGAAAGATGAAAATCGTAGAAAAGCCGAAGAAGACCAAGACGGGACAATACGTAACTAGCGAAGAGGTTTTACAGCAGCTCCGCAGCAAGAGCCCTATCATAGACGAGATACTGAACTACAGAGGGTTAAAGAAACTTCTGGGCACTTATGTAGATGCACTTCCAAAGCTCATCAACCCTCGCACAGGTCATATCCACGCATCGTTCAACCAAGCCATCACTGCCACAGGCCGCCTCTCATCAAGCGACCCGAACCTCCAGAACATCCCTGTAAGGGATGACGATGGCAAGGAGATCAGAAGATGCTTTATCCCTGAGCCTGGCTGTCTGTTTTTTTCAGCAGACTACTCGCAGATAGAGCTTCGCATCATGGCACACTTGAGCGAAGACCCAAACATGATGGAAGCCTTCCGGGAAGGAAGCGACATCCATGCAGCCACAGCAGCAAAGATATGGCACGAGGATATCAGTCAAGTGACCGACACACAACGCAAGAAAGCCAAGACCGCCAACTTCGGCATCATCTACGGAATCACCACCTTCGGCCTTGCCCAACGCATGAACATCGAGAACAAGGAGGCGAAACAAATCATAGAGGATTACTTCCGCACCTTCCCGGGTGTCCAGGCATATATGGAGAAATCGAAGGAAATCGCCCGCAAGAAAGGCTATGCCGAGACCATCTTCCACCGCCGCCGTTATCTGCCGGACATCAACAGCCGCAACGGAACGGTTCGAGGATTTGCCGAACGCAACGCCATCAATGCCCCCATCCAAGGTTCGGAGGCCGACATCATCAAGGTGGCGATGGTAAGAATCTTCAACCGATTCAAGACAGAAGGCATCAAGAGCAAGATGATCATCCAAGTACACGACGAGCTCAACTTCTCCGTCTATCCAGAGGAAAAGGAGAAAGTGAAGCAAATCGTAGTCGAGGAAATGCAAAACGCTTACCACCTAAACGTGCCTCTGATTGCTGATGCCGGCTGGGGAAACAACTGGTTGGAAGCACATTAACATCCCCGCATAACACGTTCCGATTGTTTCACATGAAACAATCGGAACATATCAACTTTACTCCGTCCAAGAGACCAATAGATCGAGCCATAACAGCCCTGAAGCCCCCAGTTCCTCACTAGATGATTGATGGTATTGCCAAACAAATAAGTTCTAAGCAGTTCTAAAACTCAGCGTATTTAATCAAAGCGTTTTATTTTACTGAATTTTATGGGTAAGGTGTAACTTATATTTACAGGAGTCCCATCTGCCAATTTCCCTGGTGCCCATTTTGGACACTTCTGTAATAATTGCACAACTTCTTTGCCAAAAGCCTTTTGCCTTGGTTGAGACAATATTTTTATACGGTCTATAGTGCCTTCTTTTGTTATAACAAAAGAGACAACGACTTTTGCATTTTCTGTTTCATGTTCTGTAGGGTATTTTAAATTCTTTGAAACCCACTCTAAAAACTTAGTGAAATCATATCGTCCATTGAACTTGGGTGATGTGGCGTTTTGGGGTAAAGCTTCTATGGTTGGCAATCCTTGCTTATAAGTCACATCGGATTTGATAGAGACAAGATACACCATCCCCAAAGCGCATATTGCAGCAAGTGTGATTGCTACTGCATATTTTCGTAAGTGATTTTGCTGTTTATTTCCAAGAAAATAAACAGCATTGTCATTATTCTTCATTTTCATAATAACCTCCTAGTTTTTAAATTTACTTCAATCATCGACTTTAATGATTTTAATGCATCCCGAGAAGCATTTAATATAAATTCACCTGGATTTGAAGAACAAGAAAGAATTAATTCTTGAGCAGGTACATTTATACTATATATATACTTACTATTGATAATAAGGCTTTTTCCTAGTCGTATAAATATTTGAGATTCTAAACCTAATTGAGCCTCCAATTGTTTTTCAAAAGAAGAAAGATTGAAAGAAAACATATGCTTACGTCCATCAATTAAAACCATAGTAGAGTAACTTCCATCTGATGATATGTAAATAATATCAGATGCTATGACTCGCACCAAAACATTACTATTTGACAATATTACGTAATTGTGTTCCATTCAATAATCTTATTTTTTTGCAAAGCTAGTATATTTTTTGATTATGCAAAAAAAAGTCTATTTAATATTATTAAAAATCGCTTTTGATTTGCAAAATGAACGATATTAAAGACGAAATGGAAAAACTTCCACAATATTTATGTCGGAAAATGACTTGGTAAAACAAGGTAGGGGTTTTGTGAAATGCCGTTTAAAATCTTTGCTCATGTGGGTAACTCGTTTTATCTTTGCATCAAAATGGCGAAAATAGTTTCGTCATTGATTTAATATCAATAATAATATGAAGACAAGATCTATGTTGCTAAAAGCACAAAAGTTAACTCCTAAGGAGATGGGATTTGTTGAGGGTGGCACTAATGAAGCCGACAAGACCCTTGATGGTGGTACTTTAGATGAAGTTATTATTACGCCTCGCTATTAAGGTGTTTTGTAACAGCTTTAAAGAAAGTCTTATTTTAAGACAAGCTTACAGATTAATGATCGTATAAATCAAAGCTCTGTGCCTCTAAATCAACAACAAGTCCAATTTGACATAGAAAATAATCAAGAATAATATGAACATTATGCATAATATACTATACAAACTAATTGTATTCTTAGGCATACTAATATGTTTTGGTACAAAGTCTTTTGGGCAGAATTTTCATGGTCGAGTTCTTGACAGTGAAAATTTCCCCATATATTCTGCTGCGATTATAGCACAAGATGGCAATAGTAAAACTATTGCTACTTGTGTTACAGATACTTGTGGTTCCTTTTCTTTTTTTGATTTGCCTATCCCATATAAGCTAATTGTAAGTCATTTAGGGTATAAAAGCACAACTATTGTGGATTCTGTCAAAAATCTTTCTATAAGATTGGAAGATGCCGCAACATCCATAGATGAAGTTACTGTAAAAGGTAACTTGCCAATGCGTGTAAACGAGCTTGGCGCATTACAATATGCAGGAAATCAAATATTACAACATCATCCTGTTAGAAATGCTCTTGATATGCTTGATGAAATTTCAGTGATACAAAGAGTCGGCAACGAATACTCGATTATAGGAACGACATCGTTTAGCTTGTTAATTAATGGTAAAAGCAAAGGAATGAGCCAAGAACAAATATATACTTATTTGTCTTCATTGTCCCCAAATCGGGTTAAGAATATTGAAGTATATTATAATTCCCCCATAAAATTTGGTGTACGAGGTGCTTCTGTAAATATTTCTTTAATAGAAGAAAAGGAAAAATCGTTAAAAATAACGAGCGAACTGTATGAAGAAACTATAACGAGACATAATTTATCAGAAAAAATGGGTGTCAATGTAGGTCTTTCAAATAAAAAACTTTCACTATATCTAAGCTATGATGGAGGTTACGCGAAAAAAAGTCGATAAACAATCTGTGCTCGAACCACTATATTCAAGAGAATCTTTTTCATGTAATACAAGAGGATATTAGAAGAAGCAATACCTTTAGTAATAATCTGTTTGTAGATGCAAATTATTTGTGTGCAGATAAAAGTTCTCTTTCATTTAGTTACATATTACAAGAAGAACGACCTAAGGTAAATTCTACAGCAGCAACAAATATTAATGACCAATCTCAAAATAGTAATTTATTTACTAGAACACCAACCTGGCTACAGTAACAGTATCTATTATTAGTTGATTATCAGTATTCTACGCTCTAAACGGTAGAAAAGTGACAGTATGGATTCAATATAGATACGAAAAGGATAAAGTTTAACGTATTTAACTTTCGATTACATTGAAAATTCACAAAATAGCACTACTATGGGGGCGTTTCAACCGAACCCATGATGTGGAAAACGAAAGTCATCTGATATAAATATTAAGGTGCGATATTAAGGGGTTCGGTTGAAACGACTCCCTCAAAGGATGTGATTACAAATCATACCCTTTATTCTATGAGAATCAATAAAAATGTAGTTTATCATGCAGCATTTTCATATTTTTATAAAACTCAAACGCAGTTTTTCTTTCGTTTATGCCGTTTTTCGAGATAAAAACGCTATCTTTGCAGTGTAAAATGTGATACCAATATCAAAAATAACACTCTAATATGATATTTGAACGTAAGAAATACTTAGATGAACTTATCGCAGGACGTGGAAACGGACTTGTGAAGATTATAACGGGGGTCAGACGTTGCGGAAAGTCCTTTCTACTGTTTGACATTTGGCATAACTGGCTGTTGAAGCATGGGGTGACAGATAGTCACATCATCGAAATACAGCTTGATGACTTCCGAAACAGACGATTGAGGAAGCCTGATGCATTGCTTGATTATATAGACTCCAAAGTTGTGGATGACGGAAATCCTTATTATGTTGTCTTGGATGAGGTGCAACTTGTTGAGGAATTTGTAGAGGTTATTCTTAGTTTGACGCACATGAGGAATGTGGACGTATATGTGTCAGGTTCAAACTCTCGTTTCCTGTCAAGTGATGTTGTGACAGAATTTCGTGGTAGGGGTGACGAAATACGCATTTGGCCTCTCACATTTGATGAATATTTCAAAGGCATGGGGGGAGATATACGCAAGGCGTGGCGTGATTATTATACCTTTGGAGGATTGCCACAAGTAGCACTATTGGAAACGGAAGAAAAGAAGACAGACTATTTGCGTGGTCTGTACGAAACGACTTACCTGCGTGACGTGATAGAACGCAATCATCTACGTAATCCCGAAGGACTGAAAGAACTGGTGCGTGTGCTTGCTTCGGGTATTGGGTCTTCCACCAATCCAACCAGAATAGCCAATACTTTCCAATCAGCACAAGGGGTAGCCATAAAAAGAGATACAATAAAGCAGTATATTGATTACTTGAAAGACTCTTTTCTCATAGAGGAGGCACTGCGTTATGATGTAAAGGGCAGAAAGTACATTGGTACTGAAACTAAGTATTACTTTGCAGATGTTGGCATTCGTGCTGCCATCCTCAACTATCGCCAACAAGAGGAGACGCATATTATGGAGAATATCATCTACAACGAACTTCGCAGTCGTGGCTATAATGTAGATGTCGGTTTAGTTGAACTTGGAGGCAAGGACGAGAACGGAAAGTTTGTCAGAAGACAATTAGAAGTGGATTTTGTGGTGAACCGTCCACCATACCGTGTTTACATTCAATCTGCTTTCCACATGCCGACACCAG
>CAVGEN010000053.1:0-10799 GCA_963628185.1 Waltera intestinalis
CAACAATTGCTACTTTCATAATCGAATCTTTTTAATTTAAAAGTTGTTATAAGTATCTTTAAACAGGAGATGCGAAAGAATGCCATTCTCATGTCGATGATTGTCTTATCTTCACAAATCCGCTGCAAAGTTAAGGCTTTTTCTATAAATTCAAGCATAAAACCTAGGAAATTATTGCATTTTGCAGCATTTTTCTTCACATCCCTTACATTTTAGCATAACTACACAATAAATTCCATCGCCCTTGGCATTCATTCCTACCTATCCCCATGTTCCTTTTTATAGTCTTCAAGTTCTCATTCTCTCAAACACTACCAAATAGTTTCTCCTCGTGGAACTCGTGGTTTCAAGCCGTGGAACCGTGAGTTCCACGAGGAGGAACTGATTCAAGGCATTGCTCACCGACTTTTCCCCCACTTGCCCCATTTGCCCCAGTTACCCCACTTTTATTTTGCCAGCCATAGACTAACAGAACTCGCAGATGCTTTTGCAAAGACCGGCGGCAAATATTTGTTCATTGATGAAATACACAAATACAAAGACTGGGCAAGAGAGCTGAAACTGATATACGACTACCACTCAGAACTGCATGTGGTATTTACAGGATCATCAGTACTTGACATAGCCAAAGGAGCATTCGCCCTAAGCCGCCGTGCCTTGATGTATGAGATGCAAGGACTTTCATATCGGGAATATCTAGAACTATTCCACGACATTCACTTTCCCATATGCACACTCCAACAGCTTCTCCAACAAGAAGTCGAAATACCTACAGAGTTCTTGCCTCTACAGTATTTTTCAGACTATCTGCAAAGAGGGTATTATCCTTTTGCCAATGGCGACATCAATCAATACATACAGCAAGTGGTTAACGCAACAATAGAAATGGACATCCCACAATACGCCGACCTTTCTGTATCTACTGCCAGAAAACTGAAGCGGTTGCTTGCCATCATAGCACAATGTGCCCCATTCAAGCCCAACATGTCACAGATAGGCGGTCAGTTGGAAGTGTCAAGAAACAATGTGGCCGACCTCTGCACTTACCTAGAGAAGGCAGGACTCGTCAGTCAACTCCGCACTTCCCCCAATGGAATACAAGGACTGGGGAAAGTAGATAAGATATACCTCGACAACCCTACTCTTATCTACACACTGAGTAACCAAAATGTGGAAATCGGCACAGTCAGAGAAACGTTCTTCTTCAATCAGACCCGATCTCTGCTACCTGTGGCAGTTTCCCCAATCTCCGATTTCCTTATCGATGACAAATACACCTTTGAAGTGGGAGGTAAGAAGAAAAAGCAACGCCAACTTCAAGGCATAGAAAATGGCTATGTCGTAAAAGACGACATAGAGACTGGATATGGCAACATCATTCCACTATGGATGTTTGGAATGCTGTACTAACACGCTGTTCAGCCCCGAAACAGACAGAAGCGGATGCCCGACCCAAAGGAAGTCGAGCACCCGCTTCATCATATTGTTTCTATCTTATTTGCAATACCTACATCACCCCGAACAACCGGAGCACATCATTCAGGTTAGCCACTACCAACAGCAAGAGCAAGATGCCGAAACCGACATACTCGGCACGCTCCATAAACTTGTCGCCAGGCTTGCGACCTGTCACAATCTCGTACAACAAGAACAGCACGTGACCACCGTCCAAGGCAGGAATAGGCAAGATGTTCATGAACGCCAAGATAATGCTCAAGAAAGCCGTCATCATCCAGAAAGCATGCCAATCCCACATAGACGGGAACAGGCTGCCCAAGGCTCCGAAACCTCCCAGACTCTTCGCACCCTCCTTGGAGAATACATACTTCATGTCGCCCACATAACCAGCCAAGACATTCCAGCCATACTTGATGCCTGCAGGGAAACTCTCGAAGAAACCATAGCTGATATGGGTAGCCTTATAGTCCATCATCACGGGATGATTGTAGAAGCCCAGCTTCACACCATCAGGAGTAGATTCGTACTTGACTGCCAACTGCACCGTATCTTTCACGCTACCCTTGCCACGAAGGAATGTCAAGCTGCCCGTCAAGGCCTTCAAGCTATCCTTGGGAGTCGTTGCCACAGAGAGCAAGTCATCCATGCGACCTAGCTCCTCTGTCAACTCATTGTAGGAATCCACCTTCTTGCCATTGACTGCCACGATTTCATCCCCTTTCTTCAAACCAATCTTGGACGCAGGTGAATCCTTCATCACACTGTCAATCTGCAAAGGCACATAGAGTTCCACAAAACGAGGAGTCTCCTTAATCATGTCGAGCATATTCAAGTCGCCAGGCAAATTCAAACTTACTTTCTTGCCATTGCGAAGCACATCTACACGATGAGCCTTGGACAAGTCGCGATACATGTCGCCATCGTATGTCTTAAACTCACCCAAGTCGCTCCCCAACAAGATGTCGTGGTCTTGGAAGCCCAACTTCTTTGCCTCGGTATTGAACTTCATACCATGGGTCATGTCCTTGGTGGCAATATACTCATCGCCCCAGTGGAACATCACCATCGAATAGATGAAGAGAGCCAAGATGAAGTTGACCAGCACACCACCTATCATAATCAACAGACGCTGCCAGGCAGGTTTGCTGCGAAACTCATAAGGTTGCTCAGGCTGCTTCATTTGCTCGGTATCGAAACTCTCGTCTATCATACCCGAAATCTTGCAATATCCACCGAGAGGCAACCATCCGATACCGTATGTCGTATCGGAATGCTTCGGCTTGAACTCAAACAGGTGGAACCAAGGGTCGAAGAAAAGATAGAACTTCTCCACACGAACCCCGAAGAGCTTGGAGAAGAAGAAGTGTCCGCCCTCGTGGAGCAGCACCAAGATGGAAAGCGACAGTATCAACTGCAACGCTTTGATCAAAAATACTTCCATTTATTATTTATACATTATTATTAAAGGCGTTAGCCCAATTCAACATTCAACACTTAACATTCAACATTTCTTCATTAACTCCGTAGCTATGCGGCGTGCCTCGGCATCCGTCTCCAGATAAACGTCCAAGTCAGGGTTGCCATCGAAAGTAGCCTTTGCCATCACCTCCTCGATGATGTCGCCCATCTGGAGGAAGCCACATTCCCCGCGGCGGAAGCCTGCGTTCACGATTTCATTGGCAGCATTGACGATACACGACATGTTGCCACCTCGCTTGATAGCATCGAACGCCAACCGCAGGCACTTGAACTTGGTATAATCAGGCTCAAAGAATTGCAAGTCCTTGGTCTTGAACAAGTCCAGCCTATCCCCTTGCAAAGGCAGACGCTTGGGGAACGAGAAGGCATACTGGATAGGCAGACGCATATCCGGCACACCTAGCTGGGCCTTGACAGCCCCATCCACAAACTGCACCGCACTATGCACCACGCTCTGAGGATGTATCAGCACCTGAATCTTATCGGCAGGAACCCCGAAGAGCCATTTCGCCTCCGTCACCTCAAAGCCCTTGTTCATCAGCGAAGCCGAGTCGATGGTAATCTTGGCGCCCATGTCCCAAGTAGGATGCTTGAGCGCATCGGCAGCCGTCACTTTCTCCAACTGTTCGTGGGTATAGTTGCGGAAAGGGCCTCCCGAACAAGTCAAGAGAATCTTGTCTATCTCGTTGTCATCCTCGCCCACCAGACTCTGGAAGATGGCACTATGCTCGCTATCCACGGGGAGGATGGGGGCGTGATACTGCTGGGCAAGATTGCAAATCAGCTCACCCGCCACCACCAACGTTTCCTTGTTGGCAAGGCAAATCTTCTTACGGGCCTTGATGGCATGGATGGTAGGCTCCAATCCCGAGAACCCCACCATCGATGCCAACACCATGTCGATAGGGACGGCCTCCACAATATCACAAAGAGCCTGCGCGCCAGCATACACCTTGATGTCCGGTTCGCCACGGAGCAAATCCTTCAACTCGTCATAATGCGCCTCATTGGCTATCACGACAGCCGCAGGCTTAAACTTACGAGCCTGCTCTGCCAGTTCCTTCACCCGATTGTTGGCAGTCAAGCAATACACCTCGTAGAGGTCGCTATGCTGTTCGATGACATCCAAGGCCTGGGTGCCGATACTTCCCGTAGAACCGAGAATACAAATCTGTTGTTTCTTCATCATTACATTATTATATATATAGAAGAGCAAACGCATCCTTCACTCTTCGTTCTTCACTATAACTCCAGAAGTCCCTCGGGTATAGCCATTCTAATTTCTTTCTTCTCCGCATCGACTTCCTCTATCAAGTCGTCACTGGCTGGAATCAGGAGTTCGTTGCCCTCAGGGGTGGTTATCTCAAAAAGGAGATTGATGGTAGAGTCATCCACACGGCCGATGGTACCGACCACCTTGCCCGTAGGTACATCCACCAAATGGAAGCCGATAATTTCAGCCCAACTGAGATGTTCTCCGTCGCTATCCGACAGATGGCGCGGAAAATAGACCTCGCAACCCGTATAGTTGCGAGCCTGTTCCTGTGTGTCGATGTCCTCAAACTTCACCAGCACATTGTCATCATTCTTGAATCGGTATTCCTCCATATAGAAAGGCACAAGGATGCCATTGATGTCGAGCACCAGATACTCCGCATCCACACGGTCGAACACATCGTCGGTGATGGCAAAGGTAATCTCCCCCTTCACACCATGAGGCTTGCCCAGCTTGCCTATCTTATATACGTCGTCTCTTCTTATCATAAAACAAAGCTATTGAATTCTTCACTCTTCGCTCTTCACTTAATCCGTGACACGAGTTATCTTAGCCCCCAGTGCGTTGAGGCGGTCTTCGATGTCCTCATAACCACGGTCTATCTGTGCGATGTTTGCGATACGGCTCGTTCCGTTGGCACTCATGGCGGCAATCAGCAAGGCGATACCCGCACGAATATCAGGGCTCGTCATCCTCCCTGCGCGAAGGGTCAACTTATGGTCGTGGCCGACAACCACAGCCCGGTGAGGGTCGCAAAGGATAATCTGCGCCCCCATGTCGATGAGCTTATCCACAAAGAAGAGACGGCTCTCAAACATCTTTTGATGGAAGAGCACACTGCCACGAGCCTGGGTAGCCACCACAAGCAATACAGACAAGAGGTCTGGCGTCAAGCCCGGCCATGGTGCGTCGGAAAGAGTCATGATGGTGCCATCGATAAAAGAGTCGATGACATAATGCTTCTGCTTCGGAATGAAGAGGTCGTCGCCCTCCACTTTTATCTTGACACCCAAACGGCGGAAAGCATCAGGGATGATGCCCAAGTTCTCGACCGACACATTCTTGATGCGAATGCCCTCGCCACACATGGCAGCCATTCCGATGAACGACCCTACCTCTATCATATCAGGCAAGACGGTATGCTCCGCCCCATGCAAGCTCTCCACGCCTACGATGGTCAGCAGGTTGCTGGCGATGCCACTGATGCGGGCACCCATGGCGTTGAGCAAGTGGCATAGCTGTTGGATATAAGGTTCGCAAGCCGCATTGTAGATGGTGGTCGTACCCTTGGCGAGCACAGAAGCCATGATGATGTTCGCGGTACCCGTCACCGAAGCCTCGTCGAGCAACATATAGCACCCCTTCAGCCGCTTCGCCTCTATCTGATAGACATTGCGGCTGTCATCATGCACAAACTTGGCTCCCAGATACTTGAACCCCAGGAAATGGGTGTCCAGACGGCGGCGACCTATCTTGTCGCCACCCGGCTTGGCAATCGTAGCCTTGCCACAGCGACCAAGCAGCGGCCCTATCATCAGCACACTACCTCGAAGGGAAGAGCATTTCTTCACAAACTCCAAACTATCCAAGTAGTCCAGGTTCAGTTCATCGCTCTGAAAGGTATAGTCGTTGCGGCTGTTCCGAGTCACCTTGACGCCAATCTCCTTCAGCAACTTGATGAGATTGTTGACATCCAAGATGTCCGGCACATTCTTGATACGCACAGGCTCGTTGGTAAGGATGGTGGTGCAAATCACCTCCAAGGCCTCGTTCTTGGCACCCTGCGGGGTGATAGTACCCTTGAGCGGATGTCCGCCCTCTATGATGAAAGACTCCATAGGCTACTTTTTCTTCTTGTTAGTTTTGATGACATCGTTAACCGAAGCCTTGTCAAACTTGAAGGTCTCGATGTCGAGTTGGATTTTGCCGTCTGTAAAACGAGCCAAGTCGGACGCCACCTTCTCCAAGTCGCTGGAGCCATGGCTCCACTGCATGAGGTTGCGGTGCATCTGGTTGGCAGTCAACTTCACCAACTCATCACGCTCCTCGCCAGGCTCCATCGCCTTCAACTTATCGAATAGTTGGAAAATCATAGTACCGTAGTGGCGCACAGGAATCTTCTTCATCGGATACTCCATGGGCGAAGGTTTCTTGGCAATCTGCACGGCCTGAGACACATCGAAAGGGAAGTCGATGTCGAGTTGGAAGTTGCTCATGATGGCAAGATGATCCCACAACTTGCGCTCATGCTCCTCAGCATTGCCCGTCTCTGGGAACATACGTTCCATAATGGAAACTATCGTTTCTGCACAACGCTGACGTTCCTCACGGTCTTCGAGAGACACGGCATGGTCAACCATTTGTTGAATTTCTCTGCCATATTCCGGCAACACCAACTTTTCCCGTTGGGTATTGTAATCTAATCCTTCTATATTCATTCCTTATGTGATGATTGATGAATGTACTTGATATATTTAATTGATTCCTTTCCTCTAGATCAACTTCTTTGGCATCTTAGCCACGAAATCCTTCAGATAGAAAGGTACGAAATAAGCCACGTCCTCAAACTTACCCTCCACAAACCGTTTCTCGGCAAGCGGCGCCATGTTTTTCGCCAAAGGTTCGATGCCCTTTACGAGGTGGGCGTTCGGATGGTTGATGACCTCCATACACTTGGCTGCACCGTTTCCGAAGAAATAGACAGCCCCCTTGTCAAGATACTCCTTATAAGTATCGGCATCCACGATGTCGGCCTGGATAGGGCGCACCTCCCTCAAGGCACGGTCCATCACCTGGGCATACACCTCCATGCGACGAGCGTCGAGCATAGGAACGATGAGCGCATCTTCCTCGGCAGGATGCTCGCCTAGCAACACAGGCACAGCCAAGAGTTCGAGCGTAGGAACCGCGATAAGCTTGACACCTCTACCATAACAGATACCCTTGGCCATGCTCACGCCAATGCGCAAACCCGTATAGGAGCCAGGCCCGCAACTCACCGCCACAGCCTCCAAAGGAATGCCGTGGGCATCGATGAAACCGAGAGCCTCATCCACATAAACACCTAACTTCACTGCATGGTTAGGACCACTGTGGTCTTCCTTGTTGAAAATCACCTGTCCATTATCACTAATTGCCACCGAGCACACGTCGGTACTCGTCTCAATATTCAATATACAAGACATAATTTAAAAATATATTCTTAAATAAGGTGCAAATTTAATCATTTTCTCGCTTTTTTTTGTACTTTTGCAGAAATTTAACGTGAAAGATTATATGATACAGTCAATGACAGGCTTCGGAAAGGCTACCGTAGCCTACAATGAAAAGAAGATTAATGTAGAGATAAAGTCATTAAACAGCAAGAATCTTGACCTCTCTACCCGTATAGCACCTCTCTATCGAGAAAAGGAGATGGAGATGCGCCAAACCATCGCTAAATACTTGGAGAGAGGCAAGGTTGACTTCTCTATCTGGATAGAGAAGACAGCCGCCGCAGATGCCACTCCCATCAATGCAGCACTTGTTGAAAATTATTACCAGCAAATCAAGCAGATTTCGGCTCAGACAGGCATTCCCGAGCCTACAGATTGGTATGCCACTCTCCTCCGCCTTCCCGATGTAACAACCAAGACGGATGTCGAGGAACTGACCGAGGAGGAGTGGGAAGCTGCCAAACGTGCGATTTTGGAAGCCATCAACCACCTGGTCGATTTCCGCAAGCAGGAAGGTGCCGCCCTCCAGAAGAAATTCACCGAGAAGGTGGACAACATCCAGGCTCTCCTTGCCAGCATCGAACCTTACGAGAAGTCGCGTGTGGAGAAAATCCGCGCCACCATCGTCAGTGGATTGCAACAGATTCCAAATGTCGATTACGACAAGAACCGTCTGGAGCAGGAGCTCATCTACTATATCGAGAAGTTGGACATCAGCGAGGAGAAGCAACGCCTCGCCAACCACCTCAAGTATTTCCGCGAGACAATGAACGAGGAAGGTCATGGCGTAGGCAAGAAACTCGGCTTCATCGCCCAGGAGATGGGACGTGAAATCAACACCACCGGCTCCAAGAGCAACCAGGCAGAAATGCAGAATATCGTGGTGAAGATGAAGGACGAGTTGGAGCAGATCAAGGAACAAGTATTGAACGCACTATAATTATTTTACACCAACATAAGCGGGTGTGCGGTGTAATCACACCCGCTTATTCGCTAAAAAGCATTCGCCAAATATGCCATGGGGTGTCTATCTCCCTACAAAGGCAATTCATGCTGTATATTATAAAGCAATGTCTTCGCATTTTTATCGCCATACAGTTTTTCATTGGCCATTTGTTTCGCATTCGAAATGCTTGTAGGAGAAGCAGACAACACATTTACCATCTCCGATGTAGTAAAATGAAGCCTAACGAGCAAGACCACATGCCATTCTTTCTTACTTAATTTCTTCCTACTCTCGCTTGCCTCAACAAAATTTGAAAAAGAAGGGAAGTACTTACACACCACTTTTTCCAACCTTCCCCAAGTAAAATCCGTAAGAATCTTGTCCGCATATTTCCCACTCGCCTTATTCTTAAAAAATTGATACATCGAATCATTGTCTATCAATTCGTTTTCTTGAGATTGCTCATTAGCCTTACATGTTTGAAGCACTAACCTGCATATTTCATACACAGGATGTTCTGACCACACCTTCCTCCGATTTACGATGGGATAAGTAAAAATCGGATATTTTTACATTTTATATAGCTCATTGCAGAAATAAGAGTGACTTTTCGTCTGCATACAATCAAAAATTGGCATAAAATTTGACAAAAGTTGGCGTAGGTATACAATGGTGGCTAGCTGAGTTTTTCTGAGTTTTTCCCAGCTTCTCCATTGTCACCAAGCAATCAAGATGTTTTCCTATGCGGATCTTTCGTAAAAATGAAGCAAGTGCCGAAGTTCCCTGTCCATAGGGTTGTACTTTCCATAATCAAACACAATGCTTTTTTTGAGAATTCTAATGCTTACGGCAGTAAGAAACACCTTTTCCCTGATTTCCAACAGTGTTGATTTCTCCAATGCGGTTCCTTTCAAGCCATGTTCACGGATAGAGTGCATGAGTATATAGGCTGCGGCATGCAGGAATATCCTCAATCTGTTAGCATTGAAGGAATGGCATGAAAGCCTGTCGCCATTCACTGCTTCCTTGAACTCCCTTATGTAGAGTTCATCCTTGCCTCGTCCGCAATAGGTTGTCTCGTAGAGCCCTTGTGGTGTTGAGTTCCAGATGTTGCTTACGATAAAGCGTATGTTGGGATTTCCACCGACCTCTGTTATTTCAACCTTGACGACAACTCTCTGTGCAAATTTCCAAGTTCCTGCAGCATAATGGAACGAGCCAAACTTTCTACAAGGGTGATGAAACAGTTCGTAGTCATGCCTCACTTGCTCTATAAGCTGCTTCACCACAGGATGGTTCAGCAGGATGGAGTTCGCCGACAAGCCTGTGACAAAGAATATCTTCTTTTGAAAGAAAGCCCAGTCCATGAACTCATAGGAACAGAAATGACTGTCGCCACGCACTGTAATAATTGTATTTGGCCAAGCCTCACGAAGTACGGTTATGAGCCATTGGAGCGTATCTGCTATGTTGGCAGTCTTGCTTCGACGTCCAGGCTTCAGCAATGGCAGTATCATTTTGCCACAGTATCCTTCGAATACGAGCAAAGGCATATAGCAATAAGAGTCATAGTAACTGTTGAAAATGGTCAGTTCCTGAGCTCCATGGGTGTCAACGTTGGTGTCGTCACAATCTAGGATGATGTGCCCGGGCTCCTTTCCATTGTAAGAGAGTATAAACATGGTTACAAACATCTCTTGAATAGCCAGTAGTTCTTCCTCGGTCACATCGTTCTCGAAGCGGCACATGGTTGAAGAAGAGCAGATTTCATCAGAGAAGTTCTCCTTGACGGCATACTGCATCATAAGTTCATGCCGGTTGCGGTCGCAGTCATTGACATCCTCGTACCCCAGACATATTTGAAAGATACGAGTCATGATAATCTGCTCAAGTGTGTGGCGCACAAGATGGCTGGCACGGCCGTCATGGAGGCAAGAGGCTAGCTGACTGGCCAACGCTAATCGCTTTTCCGCCTCTTTCAGGATAGGCATGCCACCAAAAGAAGAGAGTTGCAAACTGTTAGTGTTTGCTACTACTGAGTAATTATTAACACTTGGGAGAGTAATTTTCTCCGATTTTATTTGGTTATTAAACTGAAATTTCTTAATTTTGCCCATGTGAAGGTTATTTTAATGTTTGGTACAACAAAGGTAACGCTTTTTTATTTGATTTCCAAATAGTTAGTGTTAAATAGCCTTCGCTTTTTAAAATTAATATGCAATATTCAGGTTAAATTTTTACTGTGCAAAAGTAGATTTGTTTTTTCAAACATCCACTACACAAAAGGGTATTTTTTTAATAACAATGCTCAATATAAACAAATATTATAGTCAAAAGTAAATAGTTTGAGAAAAAACGCCCGCAGTTTTGGTAGTTTCATAAAAAAATCTTATCTTTGCACCATGCGATTGAAATTGACCATAGA
>CAVGEN010000054.1:0-37040 GCA_963628185.1 Waltera intestinalis
TGGTTCTTCCATCAGGCAACTGAACACTTTTTGTAATTACGTTCATCTAAAAATTTAAAACTTATTGTTTTGTCTAACATCTAAATATATAAAACGGTGCAAAGATACCTTTTTAATTATTAATAAACGAATAAAAGGACAACTTTTTCCACATTTTTAAATAATTTATCTATCCAAGGCGCATTATTCACGATTTTATTGCTACCTTTGCAACCGATAATTTTGCAAAATACAGAAATTCATGAAGATATCCAGACTCTATCCAGTGGCGGCGATTATGGTAGCTGCGCTGGCCCTCACCTCTTGCAACAACAAGAAATTCCACATCAACGGCACCATCGCCGACGCCAAGGACTCCATGCTCTACCTGGAGAACATCAGCCTCAACGGACCCGAGAAAATCGACTCCGTGAAACTGGGAGAAGACGGCGCCTTCGCCTTCGAGGAGAACGCCATGGACTCCGTTTCCCCGGAGTTCTACCGCCTGCGCATCGCCAACCAGACCATCAACCTGTCCATCGACTCCACGGAGACGGTGAACGTGAAGGCCGCCTACCCCAGCATGAGCTACAAGTACGAGGTGGAGGGGTCGGAGAACTGCAACACCATCAAGGAACTGTCGCTCAAGCAGATGAACTTGCAGGGCACGCTCAACGCCATCGTCAGGAATCCGAACCTGGGAGTGGATTCCACGAACACCGTCATCGCCCGGGTAATCGACGCCTACAAGCAAGACATCAAGACCCACTATATCTTCAAGGAGCCCATGAAGGCTTCCTCTTACTACGCCCTCTTCCAAACGATACAGCTGGGCAGCACGAACTCACTGATATTCAACCCCCGAAACAACAAGGAGGACGTGAAGGTGTTCGCCGCCGTGGCAACGAGCTGGGACACCTACTACCCGAACGCGGAGCGTGGCAAGAACCTGCACAACATCGCCATCCAGGGCATGAAGGACATCCGCATCATGGAGAGCCAACTGGCAGAACAGAAGATAGACGCCAGCAAGGTAAGCGTGAACGGGTGCATCAACCTCTCCCTGCAAGACAACAAGGGCATCACACGCAGCCTCACGGAACTCAAGGGAAAGGTGGTGCTGCTCGACTTCCACCTCTTCGCCAGCAGCGAGAGCACCAAGCGCATCATGATGCTCCGAGAGCTTTACAACAAGTATCATGCGGCAGGACTGGAGATTTACCAGGTGTCGGTGGACCCCGACGAGCACTTCTGGAAGACCTCCACCGCTGCCATCCCCTGGATATGCGTGCGCGACGAGAATGGCGCGCAGGGACAGAGCGTCAGCCTCTACAATGTGCAGAACGTGCCGACCTTCTTCCTGATAGACCGCAACAACACCCTGCAGGCCCGCGACACCCAAATCAAGGACATCGACGCTGCCATCAAGAACCTTCTGTAATTTACAGGGACAAGCCCGGAACTGAAGTGAACGTCACCACCTCCTGGTCTTCACTGAAATATGCCGCCAAGACCGGGAAAGACGGCGAGAAAACCACCCTCGGCAACCTGGCGAACGCAGGAGGTCTGCACCTCTTCCCTTTCAGAACAGACAATTGGTAACAACTTAAAACCCACAAGACTATGTCACATGTTTTAGACAAATTCCAGTACTGCCCCGTGTGCGGCTCCGCACATTTCGAAACCAACAACTTCAAGAGCAAGAAATGCAAGGACTGCGGCTTCAGCTACTATCTCAATGCCAGCAGTGCCACCGTAGCCCTCATCATAAACGACAAGGACGAACTATTGGTGGTGCGCCGCAAGAACGAACCCGGCAAGGACATGCTCGACATGCCCGGCGGATTCGTCGATATGGACGAGAGCGGCGAAGAAGCCATGGCACGGGAAGTGAAAGAAGAGACGGGGCTGGACGCCACGGAGGTAAAATACCTATACAGCTATCCCAACACCTACCTCTACTCCGGCTTCCTGGTACATACCCTCGACATGTTCTTCGAAGTCAAAGCCCAAGACTTGTCTCACATCGAGGCGATGGACGACGCGGCTGCCTACTACTGGATTCCCCTCTCGGAAATAGACCTCGACAAGTTCGCCTTCGACTCCGTAAGAAGAGGCCTGGCCCGTCTTCTGCAAGCCCATAAGAAGCCATCGGGGCAATAACTCAACGTTTTTCTTCTCCAAAAGTCCACGTTTATACACCCAAAACATTAAAAAAACAAAAAAAACTACTATATAATAAGGTATAAGCAAAAAGTTTATTTACTTTTGCCAACCAAAAGAAACTGTGTATAAGCTTATGCAAGAAAATTTAGTTATCGTCGAGAGCCCTGCAAAGGCCAAGAAAATCGAAGAGTTTTTAGGTAAAGACTACAAGGTTATGTCTTCTTACGGCCATATCCGTGACCTGAAGAAGAGGGAACTTAGTATAAACGAGCAAACGATGGAACCTAACTATGAGATTCCCGAGGAGAAGAAAAAGCTCGTGACAGAATTGAAAGCGACCGCGAAGAAAGCCAAGAAGATTTGGTTGGCTTCCGATGAGGACCGCGAGGGAGAGGCCATCAGCTGGCACCTTTGCGAAGTGCTCGGCTTGGACGAGGAGAAGACCAGCCGCATCGTCTTCCACGAAATCACCAAACCTGCCATCCTGGACGCCATCAAGAATCCCCGACACCTGGACATGAACCTGGTGAATGCCCAACAGGCTCGCCGTGTGCTCGACCGTCTGGTGGGCTTCAAACTTTCCCCCGTACTCTGGCGCAAGGTGAAACCTGCCTTGTCCGCCGGCCGCGTGCAGAGCGTGGCAGTGCGCCTGATCGTGGAACGGGAACGGGAAATCCAAAAGTTTAAGAGCGAGCCCTACTACCGTGTCAGCGCCATCTTTGCATTGATAGACAACGAAGGTGGCGCCACCGAGGTAAAGGCAGAGCTGGACAAGCGTTTCAAGACCCACGAGGAGGTGGAGGCTTTCCTGGAGAAATGCAAGGACGCCCAGTTCACCGTGGAAGCCGTGAGCAAAAAACCACTGAAGCGCACGCCAGCCCCTCCTTTCACGACATCTACCCTGCAACAGGAAGCCGCCCGCAAGTTGGGATTCACGGTGAGCCAGACCATGATGATCGCCCAGAGACTGTATGAAGGCGGTCGCATCACCTATATGCGTACCGACAGCGTCAACCTCTCCACCCTCTGCATCAATGCCAGCAAGGACGAAATCGTCAAGGTATATGGCAGCGAGTACAGCAAGCCACGCAACTACCACACCCACTCCAAGGGGGCGCAGGAAGCCCACGAGGCCATCCGCCCTACCTACATGAGCGAGACGACCATCGAGGGCACCAGCCAGGAGAAACGTCTCTACGAACTTATCTGGAAGAGAACCCTCGCCTCACAGATGGAAGACGCACAGATAGAGAAGACCACCATCACCATCAACATCGGCGGCAGTACAGAAAAGTTTGTTGCCAACGGCGAGGTCATCACCTTCGACGGCTTCATCAAGGTATATCGTGAATCGACAGACGACGAGGACAATGCGGAAGACGCTTCGCACATCCTCCCTGCCATGAAGGAAGGCGACGAGTTGCAACGCCGTGAGATTATCGCGACGGAGAAATTCTCCACCGCTCCTTTGAGATACACCGAGGCAAGCCTCGTCAAGAAGTTGGAAGACCTGGGCATCGGCCGTCCTTCCACCTACGCTCCTACCATCAGCACTATCCAGCAACGTGAATATGTGATGAAAGGCGACAAGAAGGGAGAGGAGCGCAGCTATACCGTTGACTCCCTGAAAGGCATCAAGGTAGTTCAGAAGGTGAAGAAGGAGATGGCAGGATCAGAGAAGGGGAAGCTGTTGCCCACCGACATCGGCATCGTAGTCAACGACTTCCTGATGGCCAACTTCCCGGGCATCATGGACTACAACTTCACCGCCAATGTGGAACAGAAGTTTGACGACATCGCCGAAGGCAAGACCGACTGGACCAACTGGATGAAGACCTTCGACAAGGACTTCGAGCCAGAGGTGGACCAAGTGATGAACGCCCGCAGCGAACATAAGGCCGGCGAGCGCGAACTAGGCACCGACCCCAAGACAGGCAGACCCGTCTTTGTCAAGATAGGACGCTTCGGACCCGTCGTGCAGATCGGCACCGCCGAGGACAAGGACAAGCCACAGTTCGCCCAGCTCCCCGCCGACAAGAGCATCGAGACCATCACCCTGGAAGAGGCGCTGGAACTGTTCAAGCTGCCCCGCGAGGTGGGAGAATACGAGGGAACAAAGGTGACCATTGGCGCCGGCCGCTTTGGCCCATACGTGCTTCACAACCGCAAATATGTATCGATCCCCAAGGAAGAAGACCCGCTGACCATCACCCTGGCCAGAGCCATCGAGCTTATCAAGGAGAAGAGGGAGGCAGAGCAGAAACGCCACATCAAGACTTTCGAGGAAGACGACAAGCTGGAGTTGCTCAACGGCCGCTACGGTCCTTACATCGCATACGACGGCAAGAACTACCGTCTGCCAAAGAACAAGATGGAGAACGTAGAGACGCTCACCTACGAGGAGTGCATGACCATCATCAAGGAGGCCCCGGAGCCAAAGGCCGCCCGCCGCAAGAAGTAAAACACAGACACATAAGAGAGAAATGAAGTCAATCATCATCATCGGATATATGGGCGCCGGCAAAACGACTGTCGGCAAAGCCCTCGCCAAAGAATTGGGAGTGATGTTCTACGACCTGGACTGGTATATAGAGAGCAGGATGCGGAAGACCGTGAAGCAAATCTTCGACGAGATGGGCGAGGATGGCTTCCGCCAGATAGAGCACAATATGCTCCACGAAGTGGCGGAGTTTGAGAACGTGGTCGTCAGCTGCGGCGGAGGAACACCCTGTTTCTTCGACAACATGGCCTACATGAACGAAAGCGGAGAAACCATCTACCTCAAGGCCAACCCCGAAACCCTCTACGCCCATCTCAAGATGGGCAAGGGTGTGCGCCCCCTGTTGCTCAACAAGACACCCGAGGAGGTGCAGGTCTTCATCCGCGAGCAACTCAAGCAACGCGAACCATTCTACGAGAAGGCGAAGCACATACTCGATGTCAACGTGATGGACAACTTCGACAAGATCAACGACACCGTTCAGCAGATACGCCAACTGCTGAACGGATAAAGCGACCAGAAAGGCGAGTTTGTAAAATAAGGCATTCTTTCATTATTTCGCTTTATCTTTGCAGCTATGAAAGATGGGATGTCTATTACCTGAAAGACAGGTCTGGGGAATGCGAAATGCAAGAATTTACTAATCTTGACAGACCATGAGCATCAAGACGTTGAAACAGATGATGCAACTATCCATATCAAACCTGTGTATGAGTGGACTTGCCAAGAATAATAACGTGTCACTAAAACATAGAATAATTTAATAAATTAAAATGAAGAAATGGACTATTGAAGACTCGAAGGAGCTTTACAACATCAATGGTTGGGGCACTTCTTACTTTGGCATCAACGACAAGGGCGATGTCTATGTAACTCCATGCAAGGACAACACGCAGATAGACCTGCGCGACATCATGGACGAGTTGGCGCTACGGGACATCAACGCTCCCGTACTGCTCCGTTTCCCAGACATCCTCGACAACCGCATCGAGAAGACAGCCAGCTGTTTTCAGAAAGCCAAGGAAGAGTATGGATACAAGGGAGAAAACTTTGTCATCTACCCCATCAAGGTGAACCAGATGCAGCCTGTCGTCGAGGAAATCATCTCGCATGGCAAGAAATTCAACCTCGGCCTGGAGGCCGGCTCCAAGCCCGAGCTGCACGCCGTCATCGCCGTACAATGCCAAAGCGACTCGCTCATCGTCTGCAACGGCTACAAGGACGAGAGCTACATCGAACTAGCCTTGCTCGCCCAAAAGATGGGAAAGCGCATCTTTATCGTGGTAGAGAAACTCAACGAACTCGACATCATCGCCAAGGCGGCGAAAAAGCTCAACGTGAAGCCCAACATTGGCATCCGCATCAAACTCGCCTCTTCCGGCTCCGGCAAATGGGCCGAGAGCGGCGGCGACGCTTCCAAGTTTGGATTGACCAGCGCAGAACTTCTGACCGCCCTCAACAAGATCGACGAGATGGGACTGCACGACTGTCTGCATCTCATCCACTTCCATATCGGTAGCCAAATCACCAAGATTCGCCGTATTCAGACCGCCCTTCGCGAGGCAGCGCAATTCTACATCAGTCTTCACAAGATGGGCTATCATGTAGATTTCGTGGATTGCGGCGGCGGTCTTGGAGTCGATTACGACGGCACCCGTTCTTCGAGCAGCGAAAGTTCCGTCAACTACTCCATCCAGGAATATGTCAACGACTGCGTCTATACCTTTGTAGATGCAGCCAACAAGAACGACATCCCGCACCCTAACCTGATCACAGAGAGCGGTCGTTCACTTTCCGCCCACCACTCCATTCTGGTCATCGACGTACTGGAGACCGCCTCCCTCCCGGAGATGCCAGAAGAGTTCGAGGCAAAGGAAAACGACCACCAGTTGGTAAAAGACCTCTACGAGATATGGGACAACCTCAACCCCCGCAACATGCTGGAAGACTGGCACGACGCCGAGCAAATCCGCGACGAGGCGTTGCAGCTCTTCTCCCACGGCATTGTCGATCTGAAGACTCGCGCCGAGATAGAGGCGATGTACTGGAGCGTTTGCCACGAAATCAACAACCTCGCCAAGCACATGAAGCATGTTCCCGATGAATTGAGAGGACTCGACAAGTTGCTTGCCGACAAGTACTTCTGCAACTTCTCCCTGTTCCAGAGTTTGCCGGACAGTTGGGCCATCGACCAGCTGTTCCCTATCATGCCTATCCAACGACTGGACGAGCGTCCGTCGCGCAACGCCACCCTGCAAGACATCACTTGCGACAGCGACGGCAAGATAGCCAACTTTGTGACAGACGGCCATATCGGACATGTACTCCCACTCCATCCCTTGAAAAAGAACGAGCCATACTACCTCGGTGTCTTCCTCGTGGGAGCCTACCAAGAGATTCTGGGCGACATGCACAACCTCTTCGGCGACACCAACGCCGCCCATATCTCCGTGAAGGACGGCAAGTACAACATCGACCAAATCTTTGACGGCGAGACCGTGGAGGAAGTTCTGGATTATGTACAATACAACCCTAAGAAACTCGTTAGACAACTAGAGCAATGGGTAACCAAGAGCGTGAAGGAAGGGAAAATCTCACTCGATGAAGGAAAAGAGTTCCTGGGCACCTATCGCAACGGCCTCTTCGGATACACCTATTTACAATAAACATCATAACAATGGAAAAGATAATAGTAGTAAAGGTAGGCGGTGCCATCGTGGAGGACAGCGAGAAGTTGGCACAGCTCCTGAAAGATTTCGCAGCCATCCCTGGCAAGAAAGTGTTGGTGCATGGCGGCGGTCGCCGTGCCACAAAAGTGGCGGCAGCCCTCGGCATCGAAAGCAAGATGGTGAACGGCAGACGCATCACGGATGCCGACATGCTTGAAGTTGTCACCATGGTGTATGGCGGCCTGGTCAACAAGAATCTCGTTGCCAAGTTGCAAGCCAACGGTGTCAATGCCCTTGGTTTGACAGGAGCAGACATGGATGTCATCCACAGCCACAAGCGTCCTTTGAAAGACGGCACCGACTTCGGATTCGTAGGCGACGTGGAACGGGCAGACGGCAAGATGCTCTCCACACTCATCGAGGAAGGCGTCACCCCCGTCATGGCTCCATTGACACACGACGGCAAGGGAAACATCCTCAACACCAACGCCGACACCATCGCCAGCGAAACCGCCAAGGCTCTGGCACCTTATTACGACGTGACATTGATATATAGCTTTGAGAAAAAAGGCGTGCTCAGCAATCCCGACGATGACGACAGCGTCATCCCCGTGATTACCCACGCCGACTTCGAGAGATACAAGGCAGACGGAACCGTGGCAGGCGGCATGATTCCTAAGTTGGAGAATGCACTGGCTGCCATCGACGCTGGCGTGAAAGAGGTAATCATCACCCTCGCCACCGCCATCGACGGAAAGCACGGAACAGTTATCAAGTGTTAAATATAGAAAAACTTCAAGACTGGTTGTAACTTTATTGCAAGTCAGTCGTCATTGATTATAGAGGGATGAAAGAAATCAGTTTCCGCAACGATGTTTTGCCACTGAAGAACAAACTCTTCAGACTGGCATTGCGCATTACTCTCAACCGGGAGGAAGCCGAGGATGTCGTGCAAGACACACTGATTAAAGTATGGAACTCCCGCGACAGGTGGCAGGAGCTAGACTCCATCGAGGCTTACAGCCTCACCATCGCCCGCAACCTCTCGCTCGACCGAATCAAGAGAATGGACAACCAGAACGGTTCGCTAGAAGAAGAAAAGGTAGAGAGACTGGACCTATCATCCACTCCTTCCGAGCGAATGATTCAGAAAGACAAACTGGACATCGTGAGGAGAATCATAGACGAGCTGCCAGAGAAGCAACGTTCCTGCTTGCAACTTCGAGACATCGAAGGCAAGACCTACAAGGAGATTGCCGACATCCTGAGCATCACCGAGGAACAAGTAAAAGTAAATATCTTCCGTGCTCGCCAAACCGTAAAACAAAGATTTCTACAATTCGACAGATATGGACTATAAGTACATCAACCAACTTTTGGAACGCTACTGGAAGTGCGAGACCTCTCTCGAAGAAGAGGAAATCCTCCGCACCTTCTTCAGCCAGGATGAACTTCCTGCCGAGCTGAAGCCTTACAAGTCTCTCTTCTCCTACGAGTTGAGTGAGGCTAAGAACGAGGCATTGGGCGAGGAGTTCGACCAGAAGATGATGGCTTTGATAGAAGATGAATATACCAAGGAGCCCAACAAGGCGAAGGTGGTATCGCTGACAGAGCGACTGAAGCCGTTGTTCAAGGCTGCCGCAGTTGTTGCCATCTTCCTGACCTTGGGCAATGCCGCCCAAGTCACATTCCAAGACAACAGCGAGAATGTCGAGAACGTAGGATTCGTAAAGGCGACAAAGGGAGCTTCCGTTGCCATGGGAACAGACTCCGCGCAAGTCGACTCGATGCAACACTCCAGCATCGACAAGATGAGGATAGAGCCTTCACCTACTATCTTGAAGTAGTAATTTCTATGCTTTCTCTATATATTAAATCATGTTTAGTTAAAACAATTACGAAACTGTGAAGTTTCAATTCTCTCAAATTTTTCATAACATACTAACGTAATAGGGCTGCCAAGGATGCTTGGCAGCCCATATTATTTTTTGCAACCAATGCGCCATTCTTTCTTATAGATAAGCAGTGCGCATGGCGTCGTTGTTCCTTTGGAATTGGGAGGCGGTGCAAAGCATTGGCGAAATCCACGTAAGGCATCATGCCCTCCATCCATGCTTTGCCAGCGGATTACCGTCTAACGCCTTGGCTCTTATCAGAGCCTCCAAGTAATAGTAGTCGGCATAGATGATGCTGGCATCTATCTCGCTACCAGCAGGATGATGCCCTGTGCTGTGCATGAGGAAGGCGACGTTCTTCTTCCCACTCTGATACTTGTCTGTACTCAACTGGACAAGCGTCTGCAAGGCAAACAGTTTGTATTCCTCCCCTTTCTCACCACCGACATACTGTTGGAGTTCGAGCAAGGCATCGGCCACCACGCAAGCTGCGCTTGCATCCTTTGGCGCACCACCTATCACACCACGAGGGTCATCCATATCCCAAAGAGGAACAAAATCGTCACTCGTCTCTTTCAATCGCTTGATATAGATGTCTGTCACCTTTTGGGCGAAATCAAGGAACATTTTGTTATGCGTATAGCGATATACCATCGTATAGCCATAGATAGCCCAACTCTGTCCTCTTGCCCACATCGAATTGTCGGCATAGCCCTGATGGGTTACTCCCTTGATGAGGTCGCCATTGACGGTATCATACACCGCTACGTGATAGCAGCTGCCGTCAGGACGAAAATGATTCTTCATCGTGGTCTTGGCATGAGTGACCGCCAAATCATAGAGCAACTTGTTGCCACCATGCTTAGCAGCCCAAAACATCATGTCGAGATTCATCATATTGTCCATGATAGTGTTGTGAGGCCAGTTGCGAGGCTTCACCTCCCGTGGCCAACTCAATATCGTTCCCACGATTGGATTGAAGAGCGTGGCAAGCGAATCCGCAGAAGCCAAGATGACATTCTTGTAGGCTTGTGAATGGTTTACCTCATAGCCCTTGCCGTAGGAACAGAACATCAAGAAACCGATGTCGTGGTCATAGCATGGGTGGTAGGCGATACCTCTCAATGATTCAGTATATCCCTCGGCAGCCTTGCGCACAGCCTCATCCTGGGTGTTCCGATAATCCATCCAGAGGATACCAGGCCAAAAGCCATCGCACCACTCCTCGGCAGTAGCCTTACGACAGTTCCATCCCTTCTGCTTATCTCCATTGAGGATATTGCGAGGCTCCTGCGTGAAGTCGTAGCTACCGTCTTTCTGTCGTAGCTCTGTCAATGCACGAGTTACTTGCTTGTGGCAATATCCCAACTGCTTATCGACATCCAATTTCTGCCCCATACCCACTTGCGACAAGGCAAGTGCAGACACCCCAAAAAGTATTCTCTTTATTTTCATCGTCTTAATCATTTTATCATTAATACGAGTCCTATAAGAAAAATACTTATTCAATGCTTATAAAAAGTTGTTTTTCCTTGTTTTACAAGTTAGCTTTCCGCAAAATTACAAGATAAAGCGACTATTCGGAAATTACCCCACTTGCCCCAGTTACCCCACTTGGGATAATTGGGTATATTTTCCATAGGTCTTCTCCGTACCAACTCCGTACCATCTCCGTACCAACTCCGAGAAACAGGGTATAGAGGGGCATTCTATAAGGCAAAGTTGTGTGCGGAAACAGCAAATAGGAAGGAAAACTCCATCGTTCACGATGTCTGCATGAGCCGTCATCATGCAGAACATCGCCTATGGATTTTAGTAAAATTTCTTGAAATACCATACAGAGTCATTTCGTGACAATGTAAGTATTTTGCCAGACAAGCCATCTACATGAAAACGAGCCTCCTTACCGGCTATACGAAAAGCGCTGAAATCACCTCCATATTGCTGTTTTCTAAGATACAACAAGTCTCCAGAATACTCAAATACCCCCCAGGCATTCTGGGTATTCCAATTAACATGCAATTGATAAGCCTCGCCTTGAAAACTAATAAAGACCGTGTCAAAATTGACCGTATCTTGCGGACATTCGAAACGCTTTAACTTCCATGTACCATAAAGGTCGCCAATATCATCACCATTCGTACTACAACCACCTATAGCCATGGAAAAAACAATCCCTAACAACCAGGCTAAACACATTTTTTTCATAAGACGCCTTTCTTTTTAATATTAAGCATGAAACCTACATTATTTCCAAAGATTTTTCCACTATCAAAGCCAAAAGTAGGAGTTACCTCAAAACCCTTTTTATGATAGGTAATTTCCAACATCGCAGACTTGTCGCTAATCGCTTCCGGAAGCAAAAACACTGTCGTTCCCCAAGTCTTTCTATAAGAAAATTTAGCCCTATAACTAAAATCTTTGGAAATGTCACCTTGCGCAGCCAAGTGAAAAGCCTTCACGATTGTATTGGCAGGGCGAGGCCAATGGCTTTCATTATAGATAGGGGAAGTCAACAAAGGCGAGCCAATATTCATGCCATAATTGGTATAAGCTCCAAAATTCTGGTCATCATAATAAGTTAGACAATCATAATGATATTGCTTGCCATTGCCGACATATACCTCGTTAGTATAGACGCGTCCACCTTGATTGCATGTTGTCACGTATTCCGCCACAATATCATTAATCCAACCTTGCCTCTTCATTTTCCATTCCAATCCCCACAAACCATCAGACCCAGATTGGCGAACAGACCCGTCCAGCGGCTTGTCATCAAAAAACAATTGGGTATAACCACTCAGTCTGCCAACCTTCAGATTGACATCTACCTTAAAATCAAACGAGCCTAAGTGTGCATAATAAAACTCACCATCCTTAGCTTTAACAAAGAAAACATTCGCCGCATCCCTCAACCCGTCAGGTTGTTTCTTACCATCAATCTTCCCACCATATTGAGCCACATGCTCTATACCAACCGTAGCAACAAACAATTCGCCACTTTTTGTGCGGAGAAAGAAATTCTTGCGATGGAAATAAGGATTATCCACAACGGCAAAGGAACGTTTTTCCCCAGTAACCAGCCCACAAATATTCTTATTATAATCTCCATCTGTCTGATGTCCAAAAGCCATATCAAACCAGAAATTCACCCATCCACCTGTTCCGGGAACAGAAACAAAATCATGGGTACCCACCTTAATCTGCGGGATAGGGCGAGCATTATTCGACCACACCATATTGCCTGAACTGAGCCGAGGATTCACCAACATCTGTCTGTCCTCCCTCTGTCCCATCGAAAGGCTCAACTTTTTGTAAGAAATTTCACCATAAAGTTGCTGAATATGCGAATTGTTGGCATAATACTCCTTCGAGCACGTGGAGCCAACGACATCCATCCCTACCTTGAAATTCCAATGTCTTACTTGGTAAGCATACTCAACCATCCCCCTAAGATAGGCAGCATTCGCATTCGGATCGACAACACCGAATCTATTACTTGCAAAATAATAAGGAACATTAGCCCCACTCGTGAAATCCCCTTCGGCCTCAACTTGATAGGTCAGCGTTGAGGATTCTTGCCCTCCACTAGGCAAGGCAAAGCAAAGTAATCCAAAATAAAAAATCCACCTAAGTTTCATAAAATACCCTTTATTGTAGTTTCATATAGATATCCAAATCAAAAGTTAGGAATATGCATCTTGAGCACGTTGCCCTTTTTCATGGTTCCATCATGCAAGATGACATAAGCCTGTACATAACAATCTTCTCCCTTCTGCGGCATGTCTAAAGTACATTCGAAATCCTGCGTTGCAGGCATATCCACAGTATAATCTTCCAATCCACCAATCCAATAAAAGAACCCCTTGCTTACAACAGACGCATTGGACACTGCTTTCAAAACGGCCTTGTCACCCTGTCGTTCAATCCCCAGTGTGTGAACCATTGCACACACAGGATAGCCCATGTTGATATTATCGTCATCATAGCTATACACTTCTTCGTCGTTTAGGCCTGGCACCTCTTTGTTCTTTTGAATGAATTTGACGGAAGTAAGCTCGTCTTCTCTCACCCCAAACCCTATATTTTTGTAGAATGTATCGTTTACACTACCATGACCGATTTCTGATTTGCAATTCTCATCTAGATAATAACAAGACTTCAAAGATGGCGCAAAGGAAGAAAAATCGCCCAAAATACCACCATAATTGACAAATGTGTGATTGACTCCCATGCCATAAGCATACACAAAACCTGCATTATAACAATAGGATAGAGAAGTAAAGCCTGTACCCATCTGGCATCCCAAAAGACCACCTGCGTAAACATAAGATACACTTTCTATTTTATCCGCCACGTCGGCTGCCGAGCGTGAGACCACATCACCAATATTATAAGAAGCGACCAACTTACCGCTACCGATTCCCACAAGACCGCCAGCATAAGAACGGCAGTGTATGTCACCTTCGCTCTTGAAAGAATACACACTTACCCTGCCACAATTATAGCATTGCTGCATATCCTGATTTTCTGCGTTCCCAACAACACCACCAGCAATAGCATCTTCACCATCACCCTGCTTACTGACAACCTGCACATCACCGATATTGAAACTATTCCAGATACTCAGGTCTGCATTCATTTCATTGTTTTTGCCAACAATTCCACCACAGACATTTGTAGCCAACAAGCATGCTGTGTTATGACATTTAGCGATGATGCCAGCAGCAACACCAGCAATGCCCCCCATAGCATTCGCCTTTGCATTATCATTCACCAAACGACAATTATTGGCACATGATTCTATTTCGCCTTCAGTAATTCCAACTAATCCCCCAACAACAGAGGCATTCCTCAACTGAAACTGGCCAAAAGTACTACAGAATTTTACAGATGCTGTTTTTCCCACAAATCCTGCTATCACGCCTGCATTCGTCAAAGAGTCTTGCGCATCTTTGACAGAAACATTAAGATTCTTGACATTTCCATTGACGAAACCAAACAAACCTCCATACTCAGCAGGAGCAATCCTACCCAGACATACCCGATAACCATTTCCATCAAAAGTACCAGCAAATGGAGCCTCAGAACTACCAATCGGAGTCCATATAGAATTGCTCACATCAATATCCTTATGAATATAGACAGTCTTGCCTAAAAAGTCGTTGCCACCCGCTACTAATTCCGACAAGCCTCTCATCTGCGCCTCGGTAGTAAGCACAAACTCTTTGTTACCAGAACGATACCAAGTCATATCGACCTCCTCTTCTTGGGCAGCCATCGGAAGTGCCAAGAAAAACAGCAAGATAGAGATATAAAAGTACTTCATATTATGTATTAAAGACCTCACACGCAATGATTCTATTATTTTTTATAAAGGCGAAAGCAAACATCTTGGATTGCCTTCGCCTTTGTTCCCAAAATTATATTCTTATCCTCAAATATATAGAGGAGACTCTAGTGATTAGAGGTCACCCTTATCAACAATCTCCTTGATTTCACCTTTAAACTCAACCTCTGAAGTTCCAGAATTACCATTCTGACGAATTTCAAGGTTGGCATTCTTTGAATATGTCGTGCCCTTAAGACCTTTGACTGGAATGACAACACCACGACCTGTAGGATAATCAGGATCATCGCCTGACATTGGATCTACAACAACCTTGATTGTAGAGTTTCCATTGCCTGACATCGGAGATATATGAACGTAAGAAGGCACCTTGGCTTCATCAATAGTCCATTCCATGTTTGTAGTAATGGTAACATCCTGCTCACCACCTGTAGAGGCAAAGTTCGCTGGGGTTCCAACCTCCAAACTAGGGAAGAACAACAAAATTTTACCCGTATATCTGCTAGCTCTCTCAATGTTCTTACCAGCACCGGCCTTGTTTACAGTAAAGTCGCCCTCAGAAGTATGAGCTACCATCTTGAAGTCCTTACCAGACAAATCACATGGGAACATAGCCATTCGCAATGTTACCGTCTCGCCAGCCTTAACAACATTCCAAGTATCACCTTCGGCAACAGAAGCCTTTACAGACAACGTGGAAGTTGTAGTAGGAGAAGTGAATTTCAGGAAACCATCAGCACCAGATTGCGCAGAAAGGTCTATCTTAGCAGTAGAAACAAGAGCATTGTCACATACAAAGTCAACAGAGTTTACAGTAATATCCTTGTTGTCATCATTAGTAATAACGAAGTCAATCCAAGACATGACGTGGTCGAAAGTAACATTAACACCCTCGCCAGTAGCACTCTTTACTGGAGCTGCAACAAGATAATCATACTTGCTCAACTGAGTCCCCTTAGCATCGCTCTGTTCCTGAGTAGCAGGCAAAGTAAATGTAGCTTCAGTACCATTGGCAACTGCGGCACTATAAGGATAATAACCATAAACATAAGTGTCGTCGTTGAATGCCCAATGCATATCACCACCAGACTTCAAGGTAGCATTGTGACCCTCCTCACCAGGAGTAACATCAAAGAGCACATTAGGAGTGTTGGCACTAATGCCGCCACAGAACATACCCACCTGGTCACCTTGCGCCCACTTCACGGTCAAACCATCAATGGCTGTACGTGTCTGCAAGCCTGAAGCGGTAATCGTCATAGAAGTAGCCTCCTGATGAGAAGCACCTGTCAACATATCTGCTTGCTCACAAGAAGTAAGAGCCAAGGCAGAAAGAATACCGAATGATAAATAAACTTTCTTCATAACTTTTTTATTTAAAAATTATTTTTAATAGATTTCTTAAAACATAAAACGTTTAGAGGTCGCCACCATCCTTCATATCTGTAATCCGACCCGATGTATTCGAGGTTGCCAGTTTCACATGAGTGCTGCTGATTTCCTCAGTCTTCCCTGTTCCATATTCAGCAAAGACATAAACCTCATACTCCGTGTTAGGAGACAAGCCCGTGATAGTAGCCACAATGTTACCATTCTCGACTTTAGCCAGACTCTCCTTCCACTCCCCAGAGTCTTTCTCGCGATAGCGAACCCCCACTTTCGTGAAAGTCTGTCCACCGTCATCCTTGATAGGACAAGCAAGTACAAGTTCATTAATCGAAGATTGTGTCAACTTGATGTCACCCAAAATCGGTGTAGCCAAGGCCAATGTCGTAAAAGAGCGAATCTCTTGCGAATAAGCGGTATTGAAACCACTAAAGGCAAACAACCCATAATAATAAGTTGTATTAGGCAAAAGATTCGTCAAGGCAACACTGATATTGCCCGTTCCCTCAACATTCACCTTCTTACCCTCTTTCAAGGAAAAATCTGTAGAATAAATCACTCCACAATTCTGTATAGCGCCATTACCAACAGGAGTGACCGTTCCAAAAACCACCGCACTGTTTTGAGTGATAGTCGTAGCCTCATTTACCACAAAATTAGGAGCCAACATCGTAGGATCCTCATCCTGTGAGCAACCACAAAGACAAGAAACTGCGAAGATTCCTATAATAATCTTATTCAATTTCATAATCATATTAAATTGCCAAACCTATACCAAATTGAATTTCACCAGTTGCAAAATTAATGGTCTGTACTCCGCAAGAAAGAGAGAACTTACCCAAAGTGAGTATCAAGCCACCTTCAGCAGCCACACCTTTCTTAGACAAATTCTGATTCTCCACGGACTGATTATCGATTGTCGTCCAGATCAACTTCTGCTGTCCATATCCTGCACCGATGTAACACAACAGAGGCTTAGTCAATCTTCTGAGATAACCTCCCGACACCGCAAAGTTAGCATGTTTTACATCCTGAGTATAGTATGGAGCATACGACTTGCCATCACCGCCCTGTATCATACCTGCCTTGTCAGACACATAATCCGTAGAAGAAGGACCAAAGTTGGACATTGCCTTGACATAGAATCCATTAGCCTTGACATATCCTACCATCAATCCATACGACAACTCATTGGAATATCCAGCTTGCGCCATCAGCAAGAAAGCAGAAGGCCACCGATGTGTGACAGCCACCACTGGCGAAGACACTTCAGACTTAGGTGACTTTGGAGTTTCCTGCCCCTTACGCTTTTTTTCCTTCTTACCAGACTCAGCCATCAGTTTCTCCACTTGCTTCGGATAAAGAGCCACACTATAATAATTGGTAGCACCATCCCTCACGGCAAAGGTCGTATCGACTGCCACATAGCCCTCCTTGGAGAAAGAAACTTGATGGTCGCCCTCTGCAACAGAATCCAAAGACAAGAAAGTCTTGTACTTCTTGTCATCAAACTGGATGTCCACTCCATCCGGGAAAGCAGCCACGTCGAGACCACCCACATGGCTTTGGCGCAGTTTGACTATCAAGTTGATAGTCTTACGCCTGTTTGTATTGATTTTTCCTTTAAATGTATGATACCCCTCACTTATAACCTCATAGGAATGCACTCCCTCCGACAAAACCGCCGACAAGCCACCAGTCATAGAAGAAAGTTTTTGCTTTCCACCATCAATGATCACTTGACAGTTCTTAGGGGTAACCTCCCATTGCACCTTAGTTGTGGACACCGAGACTGGAACTGAATAGGTGGTACCCTTCACCTGTTTCTTTTTCCAATTTTGTGCATTACTAGGCGTAGTCATCAAAAAGCCAGCAACAACTCCTAGCAATAAGATTTTATTTATTCTCATTTCAAAAATCACATTACCTATTTTATTATTCTGAGATTTAAAAGTTGAGCACGCATGCTCCCCAACTATATCCCACACCGAAACCTGCAATCAGAACATTGCCATTCTCAGGCAATTCTCCATTCTGCAGGCATTGCTTCAATGCAATAGGAATTGTAGAAGAAACTGTGTTTCCCACGTTCTCTAAGTTGACATAGAATTTGTCCTTAGAAATACCCGCCACCTTTCGAATCGTGTCGAGCATAAACTTGTTGGCCTGATGGAACACAAACTTATCAATGCCATCCATCTGCAAGCTGTTCTTTTCGAGTGTAGCAGCGATCAAAGGAGGAACCGCCTCCAACGTGAAGTTGAAGATGGCAGATCCATTCATATACAAATAATCAGGATTCGGGATGTCTTCAGCCACAGCCACAGCAGGTCTAGCCCCACCATTTCTGACGATGAGATTGTCGGCACCCTTACCATCCGTACCCAACACAAAATTACCAATCTTAGCCAATCCCTCGGTAGAGACCAAAGTTGCCGAAGCACCATCGCCAAAAATAGAACGGTTACCCTTGTCTTGTGGATGAATATATTTATTATAAGTCTCACACGTGAGTAGCAAAACATTTTTGGCCGTGCCAGAAGCAATCAAGCCTTTAGCAAGCGACAAGCCATATACGTATCCCGAACAGCCCAAGTTAAAATCTAAGGCACCGCAAGAAGTAGGCAAGCCCAATCGGTCTTGCAAAAGACATGCAGTAGTAGGCAAACGATAGTCAGGGCTTTGTGTACAAAGCAGTATGAAATCAATTGTTTTGGGGTCTATCTTGTTCTCTGCAAAAAGTTTTTCTGTAGCTTTTGCAGCCATGTCGCCAGCCGTTTCCTGCTCATCAGCGAGGTGACGCTGGTAAACACCCACCTTCTTGGCCACCTTTTCCACACTCCACTCCGGAAATTCCTTCACCAACTGTTCATTGGTCAAGACCTTCTCTGGCAAATAATAAGCTATCGCTTTGATATAAGTTTCCATAAGTTCATCTTTTAGTGTAAAGTTCGTCCTCCATCCATTAGCAAATTGGTTCCAGTCATCCATCGACTCTCATCAGACAACAAGAACACGACACCTCCCGACACATCGTCTGGCGCACCATATCCTAGCGGGTACTTGGCCTCATCCAGGGCAAAATTCTCCTCATCCAAGGAAAAGTTCTTCAAGAATTTAGTTTTCACCATGCCGAGCACCATACTATTGACCCTAATCTTCCTACCAGCCAATTCCAATGCAAGCGTCTTGGCGTAAGCACTGAGCGCCGCCTTAGAAGCCCCATATAGCGAATTTCCTTTTTCCGCCAACAAATTGCCTGCCACAGAAGAGATGAAAATGATCGATGCCCCCTTGTTGACTTTTTTCAATCTCATGAGCGTCGCCATCATCAACACAATGGCATTGAAGTTTACCTCAAAGGCCTCCATGACATCTTGCATTTGCTGTAGCTTACAAGGTAGCGTTTTCAAAGTACCTGCCACGAAAACAACACCATCCAATCGAGGTAGTTTCTCTACAAAGCCAACAATACTCTCCTCCGACATCAAGTCGCAGACACCAGTCGCCACTTGACTTTTTGGATTCGCCTCCTTCACCTGTGCGGAAAACCGCTGGAGCTTATCCAAGTTTCTACCTGAAAGAAACAATTCTCCGCCCAGTTTGGCACATTTCATTGCGGTGCTCTCCCCTATATCAGAAGTAGCACCGACTATAAGAATTTTTTTTTCTTCTAACGAAAACATTACGATTATATTAGCCTTACTTGGACTCGACCAAATTATAAAGGTCCTCCACTGTTGTGCAAGCATTGATTTCCTTGCCCATAACATCCTTGCCGCAGCTAGTCTTGAAATAAGCGATGACGGTCAACAACATCAGTGAATCCCACTCATCCAACTCCTGAAACACGGTCGTAGGAGTAACCTCTGAAGGATCTGTATCCTCGAACAAATCTACAAATCCTTTAATAAATTCTTCTAACTTCATACTATTAATCTAAAAATTATTATTTACATGTAAATTGTGAGAAATCAGTAACATCTGAAATCTGGGTGCAAAGTTACAATTATTTTTTTGCTTAACCACAACAAAAGGCAACAATTTTAACCTAAATATTGCATTTTAACCCACTTTGCAATAGATAGCTTATAATACCTTTTTTTCAGCCGTTTGATTTGTGAATTGCGACGTGAAACCCGCATACTACCACAACAGACAGGGCGGAGAGTATGTTTACTACTATATTTACGAAACCTACAAGGACTATATTTTGTCGTTTTTTTTGCTCGTTTCGGAATATTTTGCTAACTTTGCCACCGAAATAGCGAAAGGATGCCACACCCCGCATTCTCTTTGCTTACATATTGCAATTCAAATATTAATTAAAACAAGACGAGTATGAGAAAAAAATTACTCTTTGCAGCAGCTTTGTGCCTCGCTTCTTCGGCCATGGTACAAGCCAGTAACCCAACAGCAATGCCAGCGGAGATCGGTAATGCCGCCGATGCAACATCCGCCGCCGATGGCACCGTTGACCATCCGTTCACTCTAAAGGATGGTGAGAACACGGTTCCTGCGGCAGCAGGCAAGTACTACTTCTTGCTTTCCACCACAGGTACAGCCACTGAGTCCGGATTCCTGGAAATTACAAGCAACACCACCCTCACGGGAGGTCAAGTCAGAGCTTACGGCAACTACATACATGCCAAAAACGACAACCCTATACTAGCCAAAGGTCTATCGACAGAAGGTTCGTACACCCTACGCGTAGAAATCCCCTCCCCAACAAAAATGTTTTATGTCATTGTAGATAAGAAGCAAGCCACGGACACAGAAGACACCTTCACGTCCAAGATGACAGGCTATCAGGCAGGAGAATCAGAGGGTACTGCCATTCAGTTGACAGACTGCCCAAAAGACCTGACCATGGAAAAGACTGAAGGTACATACTATTACTGCATTGATGTGCCTGCCAACTCCAACAAATTCCTGATCATCACCAGCAGCAACGATTTGAGCAGCGGTTCTTCCGTCTCACTATACCCTAAGGGCAACGCCTACAACGCCCCTACCATGCAGGGGAAACTTCTCAAGAGCGCAGTCAACAACACTAACGACCAAACATATATCTTGAAAGTCGTATCTGCAAACGAAAGCAATCCTATCTCATTGAACGTTGCATACAAAGACATCCAGGCTGGCGAACTCATCACCATGCCTAAGACAGCGACTACTGGCGAGAACACCTTCGACATCGATGACGACACGGAATACTTTGTGTATAAAGCTACACAAGACAGCAAACTCACCGTCACGGTAAAAGATGGTGCCAGCGTCCTCTTCCCAAAAGGAACTGGCAAATGGGACGGCAACTACACCACGATAGACGATACCTACAGCATCGAGGTCACAAAAGGTACAGAATACCTCATCAAAGTGACAGGCCTCGGCAAGGGCGACACATTCACCATCACGGAGACTACATTCCAAGCCGGCGAGTCTATGAGCAATCCTATCATCATGGATAACACCACCTATACATTAGGCGACAATGCCTCAAATCTTTGGTTGCAGTACAATGTGACGAAAGATGGTGTCATCGAAATCTCCTGCGATGCTCCTTACGATGATGAAAGCGGCATCTTTGTGTCTAAAAATGGAGAGGAAGCAACAAGTGTGTTGGAGACGAACGGTATCATCTCTGCATACAAAAGCAAAGTATTTGTCAAGCAGGGCGACAGACTTTACTTCAATGTCATGATGCAAAATGCAAGTGGAAAGACGATTACGCTTACTCCACGCGACTACACAAACGGCGAGTCATATACAGTACCTATCATCCTTGACAAGGGAAAGAACATAGATGCTGGCAACGCTAACTACGCAGCTCCTGTATGGGTTAAAGCTTCCCTTCCAGAAGGACAGAATAAGTTCAGATATTTTGGCGGAGAGTTGTATTTCTCAGCATACTCAAGCGTCAAGAACATTGAGCAAGACGAGCAGACCAACGTACGTTATGGCGATGTCGTAGAACTGCCAAGCGGCGACTACGCCCAGGAATTCTATATCACGATGGAGAAAGCTGGCGACATTTACCTCAAGGTCACATACTCTTCAGAAAATGTGACCATGACTTGGGTCGATGATGCCACCGACGGCATTGACAACATCAAAGCTGCGACCAACGGCAATGCTTCCATCTATACCATCGACGGAAGAAAAGCAAACCAGATTTCTGGCAACGGCGTGTATATCATCAAGTCGAATGGCAATAGCAGGAAAGTGGTTGTCAAGAAGTAATCGCTTGATGCCAACAGTATAAATAAAAAGAGTTCTGCCTAATGCGGCAGAACTCTTTTTATTTTATTCGACTTTAAGACCTTGGTTATTCTTCCAAGTCGCTTGCTTCCTTAACAATATTGGCAGGAACCTCGCTCACACGTTGATAACGACATACATCGCCAGCATCGTCCTTGGCTGTCCAAGTCATCGAACCACTCTGATAGAGATTTGTCACGATATACGATTGATTCCAATCCCCTACACCATTGTCATACGAACCACTGATGACGTAACCCAAATAGGGATCTTGTTTGATGCTGAAATAACCTGTGGTATGACGGGCATACATACTGCCGATGTTGTCGTACATCTCCATGGTGTTGTCACGACGATGGAAGACAACATAGCAATAAGTACCATCGTCCAAAGGCTGACCATTGTTCCATTCCGTCATCTGCCATACTCCATCCAAATTGGCAGGAGTAACAGCCAGCGGCTGCTCTTGTGGTTCTTCGTCATCACTGCTACAAGACACGAAACCCGTCGTGAGGAGCAACGCAGCCAACAGGGTGAAGAGTTTGATTAAATGTTTCATATCTTCTGTTCTTTTATTCTAAATACGTTTATAACTACATCCAACCCTTGTCACTAGCATTCTTGCGCACCGTAATGGTAGCCGTTTGCTTGCTACCGTCTGTAGCAGAAACCGTAATGGTAGCACTTCCTACTGCAAGACCTTTAACCGTCAAGGTGACACCATCGACAGTGGCAGATGCCACGCTGGAGTCGGTTACACTACAAGTGAATGTCTGGTTGCCTCCCTCGAAATAACTAGCAAGGTTCAACTTCGTAGTCTTACCCAAAGCCACGTACATATTAGGCAACTTCATGTCAGAACTATATTCCTTGTTCTTGATGCTGTTCAGGAGTTGCACCGCATCAATCAAGCCAGTTCCCATCTTGCCCACATACTTGGAAAGTTCCACAATCTGAGGAGAAGCACCCACAGTGGTATGGTTAAGATAGTAAGTCTTCTGAGCCCCATTGCCATAATGGCTGTCCAAGTCCTTGACCGACTTCTTCATCAAACTGACGAAATCAGCAGCGCGGTAGTGGCGATGCTGCTTGGCAGCGTAAGCCAGCCCCAAGGCAGCGACACCCGACACATGAGGGCAAGCCATGGAGGTGCCCTCCATAAATCCGTATGCAGGTTGACCATTCTGAACCAACGTAGAGAGCACGGCTCCTTTCTGTTCACTTGTATCACCCCAATACTCCTCGTCACTCTCGCCTATCTTGCTATAATATTCCAAGTCGCCACCAGGAGCACTCAAGGTAACAAGCGAACCGTAGTCGGTATAGCAAGCCGGCGTATAGTCAGCAGCCAAAGAACCGACACATACACACTTGGAGTAAGCACCAGGGAAAGCCGGGTTGCCTGCATACTCGTTACCAGCCGCAAAGACTGGGATTCCACCCTCGATGACACCATTAGGAGAACCTGCATTATGGATGAAGTAATCCAAAGCCTCCTTCTCCAACGGATAAGTCTCGGCCCACTCCTTTTCGGTAGCAGGACCAGGGGTATAACCATCAATGACACTTGCCTCGGAGGAGTTGTACCCCCAACTGCACTGCAAGATGACTGCTCCATTGTCGGCTGCATACTTGATAGCTCTCGCCTCGCCAGCCAAAGTCACACTGCTTGAACCCGAGAATACTTGGCAAGACATAATCTTCACGCCTGAGTTTGGAGTTCCGTCACCACCTGCGACGCCACACACACCGATGCCATTGTCATTCACGGCGGCGATGGTACCAGCTACGTGCGTTCCATGCCCAGAGTCGTTGGTATCCGTCCAAGTGATGTCACCACTCTCCGACACGAAGTTATAGCCATGCAAGTCGCCATCGTATCCATTGCCGTCACCATCGGTCTTGGCTCCTTGCGTTGTCTCACCAGGATTGCACCACATATTGCCTGCCAAGTCTGGGTGAGTGTACATCACACCCTCGTCGAGGATTGCCACGATGATAGAAGGGTCACCCGTACAAATCTTCCACGCCTCGGCAGCATTGACATCGCAACCAGCCTCAGCACCAGCGTGATTGTCATTGAGATTCTCGAAAGCATAGTTGCCTGCGCCCAAGTTGCGATAATGCCATTGATAGGCAAAGCCAGGGTCGTTTGGTTCTCCGTCTGCCACGGCACGAGTCGCAGCCTTGCTCTTGAGTGCATTCTCATTGAGATAGATGCGCTTGCCTTCCGTATTGTAAGCACGCTTGATATGCCCATTGGTTTGCACCTTGGATATTTCACCCAATTGCTGAAGTCGCTCAGCGGCAACCTTCAAATCCGTCCCTTTGTCAAACTTCACCGTGTACCAAAGATGAAGACCTGCCTCACGGGTACGATCCTCCGTCTCGGCATCCACAGGAAACACACGCTTGAAGCTGTAACTGCCCAAGATGTCGAGCACCTCGTCGGTGGAAGGAATGCCCGACCGAGTTTGTACTTTGCCAGAACGAGTCATCGTGCTCTGGGCTTGATCGAGAATATCGCTCATCTCAGGACTAAACTTAATCAACAGTTCACCTTTTTCTGCATCGGTAGGGATAACGACCTCCGACTTGCCATCCGAGGATTCGGTGGTTGACAAGTTGTCTGCGCAACCTGTTAACGTCAAGGCAACCATTGCCATATAGAAAAACTTTTTCTTCATTGTTTGCTTCTATATTATAATCATGTATAATGGAATCCCTTGATGCCATCGCAGGATTCCTGGAATATTACTTTCTTGCAGTTCTACTTCTCTTATACTTGGCGAGCACAGAAGCCTCATCCACGTCCCCTGCCGCAACGTAGGTGCGATAGTAAAGAGGATAAGCCACTCCTGGCAACTGCGAGTTGGAGCCAGGATCCTTGGTGCCATAGTAGTAATCATAGATGTAAGCCTCTTCGCTCATATTGGAGAAGCCCACGCTCTTGCCACTGGTGTCCTTGCCTTTACCTTGCTGGTTATACACCATGGTGGCAGGATACCACTCCACGGCATGTGGATGATAGAGAAGCCACTTAGGTACCTTGCCAGTGAAGAAGTTGAGGTTCAATGCTAGCATACGGCACTTCGGCAACACACGTGGAATCTGATTGCCATATACATTCTCGTAAACCACGGTACCATCCTTCCGCCTGCAAGTCACAGGATTGTTTCTGGTAAGCAACCATCTACAGGTATCGCCCACCAACTTGTCTTGCCAAGCGTTCTTATCAGTAGAGAAATCGCTGCTGTTATAGCGTGTGCGACATCCTGCCGCCTGCAAAGCTTCATCCATCTCGTCATCGGTAGGAAGCTCGCCCTCCAAGAAGCAGTATGAAAGCTCCAAGTCCCGAAGATTCTCCCAGGTAAGAAGCGACAAGAGTGCCTGACGCTCCTCTCCACCATTGATGTTGCCATAGAGACCGATAGGATTGTTGTTGTAGATGTAGTTGCCATCACTGTTTCTGTCCATGGCGGAGAGGTCGATGGCGACATCGGTGCGACGCTGCGCATAAACCAACAAGGAATGCAAGTGCGGGAAGTTGGTCTTGTTGACCACCTTGGTTATGTCCGACAACTTATTGAAGTTGTTGCTTACCAAATTGAGATACTCCAACGTATTGCCTAGCTTGGCAAAGTTGCTTGGGAAGCGAACCAAACCATACGCATAGACTGTCAACTTCTTCAAGTATTGCAGTTCACAAATGTCCTCTCCCAAATCGACCTCGCGGATTTGGTTGTTCTGGTTGGCAGAGATAGAGAAAGACTCCAAGTACTTCAAGTTCTTCACTTCCTTAGGAAGAGTCTCGCCCGACTGCAAGTCGAACATACTGAAGTTCACGGAACGTACACGGCCGTTGGCTTCCGGATGACTCTTCACAAAGGCATCAGTCGCCTCCCAAAGGGTTACGCTAGACCAGTTGCGCATGTTGTCGCTCGTCTCGATAGAAGCCATACTGTTGATTTTCTGGTTAATCATAATGATAGACAAAGAGTCGCCAGCACGATTATCCTCTATCTTCTGGGCAGCCTTCTGACGAACTGTCAACACCACGTCATCGGCAATCTTGTTACCCTCGTCATCCACCAACTGAGCATTGGCATCCACCGGCACCAAGTGCACCTTCGCCACACGAACAACAGGCACAACATTCATCTCCCAACGGAACTTGAACTTCACACTGCAAGGACGATCCTTTCGGTCAGGATTGACCCCAAGGTTCGTACCCACGAGCTTGTCCTCATTCTTGCCATCCAAGAGCCAACCTTCACGCTCGCTCTCATACTCTGCTTTCTCTGCATCTGTCAGGTTGCCCTCGAAGGAGTAGTCGATGCTGCCAATCTTGCACTGCAAGTTGGCTGTAATCAAACTCTCGAAGACTCGGTTGTCGTAGCTGTCGGAGTTTCCAATCTCGACAGTTGGGTCGTCTATGTCTATCTGCTTGCCATAGCCAAACTGCTTGACTGTGACAGTACGATGCTGTCCATTGTCGCCGATGAAGGTAATGTCGGTAGAGCGACGACCAGCCATGAAGGTAGAATCCACCACTACGTCGGCGTTGGTAGAGCCGACACCATTGGCAGGTGTCAACATCAACCAAGGTTCCGTGACTTGGGCAACCCAATTCTGCGAGGCAGAAATGGCAAGCAGCTCCGAGCCGCCATCCTTGCCCATCTCTATAATCTCCTTGTCAAGCTGGAGTCCGCCCGGGATTTCCGCATCGTCCTTGTCGCTACAGCTTGCAGTAAACAAGCCAGTAGCGAGCACGAGGAGACATGTCAGTTTATTAATATATTTCATACAATAACTTCTTATCTTTTATATGATTTATGAGTCCTATGTCTCTAACTATTCGAGATCCAACGCATCGCAACCACGGATGTCTTGCGTCTTGTCGTAGAACAGCATATAGACTCCAGCCTTGATGTAGGAGCAAACGCTTGTTACATCTATAGAGATGTTTGGATTGTCCGCTATGTTCAAGATATAAAGATGATAAGTCAAGGTCTCACTCACCTTGCGTATGTCATTGCTTCCTATCTGGAACTGAATCAAACTAGGACACTGGGTAATGCCTGTTGGCCAGGTACGCAAGATGCGATTTCCCGCTGCATCACGCTGATGGTTGATGGCAAACGCACGGAGAACAGCACTGTTCAATGGCTGCGTAGGCACCTCACTAAAACAGTTGTAGCTCACGTCCATGTTGGTGATATATGGCAAGGTCGTCGAACGGAAGTCGTCGGACAAAGATGTCAACTTATTAAACCGTAGGTCGATGACTTGCAGGAGATAAGCGTTCTTGCCCGTGATAGACCCCTTAGGAATCGTCTCCATCTGGTTACTGTTCAGGTCGAGGGTAGTGATTGGAGACCCTGCGGTGAACAACTCGCTTGGGAACTTCGCAATTTTATTGTTCGACAATGTTACCGTAGAAGCATTGATTCCCTTGTAAGTGCCGTGGGATGTATCTACACCCGTAATCTCATTGTAAGAGAAGTCCACCGATCCCATCACGTGGACAGAACTTGCATCGAAGATGTTAGGTATCTTTTTCAACTTGTTGTGGGCGAAGGTCAGGCTCTCCGTATTCTCAGTAAACGCACAGAGATTGGCTGGGATTTCCTCTATCTGGTTGTTGTTCAGATAGAGAGATGACAACCCCACCTCAGAACCAAAAGGATGCACCGTCTTGATATTGTTGTTGGCGAGGTCGAGCAATCCCAAGTTGACCATCTTGCTCAATGCCGATGTCTCAGGGAACTCTTCCAAGTTGTTATAACTCAAGTAGAGAATCTGCAAGGTCTTGCCTGTCTTTTCCTCTGCCAAGCGAGTCCAATCGCTTCTCAGCTGAGCAGCAGAAATGCCCCTGTTGCGAGCCAAGTTCATCGCCTGCAAAGCAGGGAGATTGTAATAGAACTCTGGCAGACGTGTCAACTTCGGACAGTTGTAAAGCTCGATGTCGGTGAGATTGGTCATGTTGTCCCAAGCAGCATCCGTAAACTCCGATGCAAACTTGCCGTATGTGGCATCATCTGCATTATAGAACTTAGCGCACACTTCATCGGAAGTGATGGAAGAGTTGCCGATATAGAACTGCTGCAACTTGGTCAAGCGATAGATAGCCTTTGACACACCAGAGATTTGGTTGGTCAATGTACCTATCTGGGCATCCTTCAACTGGATGCGGCTGTCCTTCTGTATGCGGTTCTTGGCTTCCACCTTAGGGTCTGAATTGTAGCTCTCGACTATCATCTCCGACATATTGGCACGTGGGTCATACTTCAAGAACTTGTTCTCATAGTCGTGGCGCATCGTCTGTTTCTTAGCCGCAGTCAAGTTGTTGGCATCATAGTCATTGAAAATGTTGGCACCTATCTTCTCATCGTGGGAACCAAGGTTGAGCACCTGGAGTTCTGTCAACTGACCGATGGCATCAGGCACTATGCCCCTGGCTCCAAAGCCAGCCAAGACTAGCCCAGTGACACGTCCATTGCTGTTGAGGGTAACACCTGGTTGGTTACCCCACATATCAAGTTCCTTGTTGAAGTTCCAGTTTGCGCCATGGAAGGTGGCATCGCCATAGAAGCTCCAGTCCTTGCCGTCGAGAGACTCCCAGATGGCCTTCAATGCCTCGTAGTCCTTGATGTACTCCGCAGTCTTAGACAAAAGGATAGGCACTTGGGCACTGTCTGTCACCTCATTGTCCTTCACCACAAAGGCTTCGCCCTTGACAGGCTGGGTTTCATACTTGGTTATCACCGCCCCCGACTTGCCATACGTGGTATAGGATGTTACTTGATAAGTACCAGCAGGAAGCCACACGGCAGAATCACAAGATGCCGTGCCGATGTCCATATACTTATCACCGGCGTTGTCTGGGTTTTGATTTTTCTTGCTGCCCTCCTCGTATGTCACCTTCAATTGAGGGAAAGTCACGGTCTCACGAGTAAAGAGGTTAGTCACGCTGATATCCACCAATCGGATGCTAGAGTATAGATACTCCGTCTTTTCAGCACGGGTCTTCTCCCATTCCTTCACAAGGTTGAACTTCACCTCGCCTCGCTCCACCGTAGCGACAGTAAGGTCTTGCACCGACATTCCTCCCCCGATGACGGTGAACGTCTCTCCAGCAGAAGAGGCCAACAATTCCTCATCGACATCGTCATAGAGATAGAAGCCAATGATTGTATAAGAACCAGAGGCAAGTTGCAGTTTGTCACTTCTCAAACCATACTCGGCGTTCTCCTCATTGTAAGAGTTGAGAGCCAAGGTCTGAGAGACGGTTGTACCATTGTGCTCCATGACCACCTTGATTTTCTTGGCATCGCTCAATTTCTCAAGTTTGTCTGCGGCAGCGGCACGAGTTGCCCGCGTTGAGACCGCCTTGTTGAGTTTGAACTGCACATATCCGTATGTGCCGTCCCATCCCTCTGTCTCATCGTCAGAGCAGCTTGTCACTGCAAAAGCCAGCATCGTGACCAGCAGCAACAAGAATGCCTTAGAATATTTATTGAATGTCTTCATTACTTTCTAATTTTCTTGATAGAAGTATGTTTCTTGCTATAGCTGTCCCAGTTGCGCTCGATGACGACAACCTTCACCACCTTGCCATTGTCCTGGAATGCCAAGAAGGCTGGAGCGTTCTCCGAGAGGAAGAAACTGAAAGTCCAGTTGTCGTTCGCATCCATGCCTGGCTCTACAACGAATGACTCGCCACTCATGTCGAGTGTCTGTAAGTAGCCAGTTTCCATCATGGTGGTAGGATCCCAGTTCTTGATGTTAGGATTGACACTGATATACTGTCCTACAGTAGCGGTGGCTACATAGATTTCACTGCCACTATAACCCAGGTATGTCGAGCATACCTCGTTATACATCCCCGTAGTCTCCTTTTTACAGTCGATGTTGAGATAGCCGCTCACTGTGACGATTGGAGTTGCATCCACTTCGTCACCTCCCGAGTTCTTGGATTCCTTTTGGATGAAGTGCATCAAGAAATAGTTGTTGTACTGCCAGTTCACGGCATTGGCATCTTCCTCGTCAATCATCTTCTCCGCATTACCAAGTTCTTCATATACAGCGGTAGGCAACGCATACACATAACACTCACGTTCGCCACTCGCCAATTCGCCTATGGTAAGACGAATGTCACCATTCTCACCTTTCGCCTCGACAATCTTGCTATAGACAGGTTCCAAGCCCCAACTTTGCTTCTGGAACACGACGAGCGTGTAGTTGTCACCAGCCGTCTTCAGAGTGAAGGGCAAGAAATTGGAGAAAGTGAAGGTGTTGGTTGTCTCATTGCCTGTCGCACCAGAGGTGCCAGTCTGAGAGAAGGTCTTGCCATCGAGAGATACCATCCAGTCTGCCCAAGGGGTAGAGGTAGGATAAGTTACATCCATCGTGCTGGTTGGCATACCATTATAGACAACAGGCACAGTAACCTTGGCTTTGCCGTCCTCCGAAGCGAAAGTGATGGTCTCACCTGCCTCCAAGCCGATGGCATACTTGGCACTTACCGTTCCTTCCTTGAACATGGCTCCACCTTCGGTCTTCTCGTTGGCCTTGCCAACTATAAAGCCACCGTCAAGCACCACCCAGTTAGGCATATTGGTGGCAGCGAAACGGTAATTCGCCTCCACAGCAAACTTGGTATAGGTGTTATAACCAGCCACGATACCCGTCTCGGTAATGTCATTGCCTGCCACGTCATACACCTTCAAGCTATACCCATCGGCAGAACGCTCCACCTGGGCAATGGCTACCTTCTGCCCACCCATCGTGAGGAACAACTGAGCCACACTCATGTCCTTGCTAGCATCATCGTCCGTGATAACCACCTTCATGGTTTGCTTACCAGCAGTACCGTTCACGACAAAAGCCGCATCGTCGTTATCCTTTTGGATTTTACACCAGATGGCTGAAGAAGAAAGGCTCCAGTTTTCATTAGCCTCGAAGGAGAACTCCTTTACATCGCCGGCAGCACCAGCGATGGTCTGAACCTCAGGAAACACAGGGGTTACGGCATCGTCGTCATCGCTTGAACAAGCGGTAAACATGCACACAGACACCAATGCCATGAGTGCGAGCCAATATTTTGAAATCATCTTTTTCATATCTTGTTCTATTGTTTTAATATCATCAGAACCTCTTTCCGTGCTCTAATTTGCTTAATATCCTTGTTCTTTTAATTTCTCTGCCTCGGCATCGCTTATCCATTCCATCAAGGTGATGAATGTTCCTACGGTACCATACGAAGAACCATCCTTGTTATCGACACTCATGGTGACATACTGCAAGACATAATTCTGGCAGGTGTTGTAATAAGAGTTGTAAAGGCTTGGCTGACCGATGCGCAACTTACCGTCGCCATAGATGGTTCCGAATGCTTCACCCGTGCTACCAGCCACCTGGTTGTCCATCTCCACCAGAGGTTCCAAGAAGTTGCCTGGCTTAAACTTCAACTTCAAGTCGTAACCCTTATAGTAGATGTCCTTCAAGAGCACGGTGTTCTCCTCGCCTTCCACAAGTTCGGTCTTTATCAAACGATTGGTTACGTTATCCAAGTAAGAACTATAGAAAGTAGATGTCACCACGCACCATCCAGAGAAGTTGTGGATGTCGAACGGACAAGCTTTCTGCATCACCACGTGGGTATAGTCCTTGTAAAGGTCGGTCCAGTTGTATTTCTCAGGGATGACCAACTTGAGGGTGAACCCAAGAGAGTCGGTCTTTCCGATGTTGTCATAGATACCCTGCACCGGCACGTTGGCCGTCATCTCACCAGCCTTGATGGTCACGGTGTTGCTGAGGATGCGATAGTGCTTACCCTCGACGGCATTGCTCTGCTTATCGACAATCTCCACAGCGAAGGTGCGGTCGTAATCAACTTTCTCGGTAGCCGACACAGGAACATTGAATATCTCGTTGCTTTCCTGCACAGGATACTGATAGAGCGTATCAGAGAACATGACATGACTCGGACCCGAATAGGTGATATAGTCTTGCGAACAACTCGCAAGTGTGAAGAGTACGGCGAACGCCGCCATACATCTCATCATTATTTTCTTCATGATCGTCTGTTTTTTATCTTTATTTATTACTCTCGTTAGGTTCTATCTCTGACCCTGGTGCCTCCAACTCATGCTGAGGGATAGGCCACACGAAGAGAGGATCGTCTTTCTCCACCTTCAAACTGCTCTGTACGAAGTTGGCTGCCGGTTGGTCTGATGCCTTGCGCTCGAACCCCTTGTGCCAACGCTTGAGGTCATTCAGGCGGAAGCCCTCCATATAGAGTTCCTTCACACGCTCTGCCTCAATAATGTCCATCGCATTGTCCTCGTTCATGGTTGTACCACCGCCGTATGACGAATAGCGAGCGGTTCGCAATGCCGTGATATCCTTGGCTGCCTTGCTATAGTCACCCTTCCGGACGTATGCCTCGGCACGAATCAAGTATTGCTCTGAAAGACGGAACACCATTGGCTGGTGAACATGCAGGATGTTGCTGCTCAAGAATGTGGCATCGCCAAAATACTTGGAAAGCAATGGCCAGGACAAGCCATGGTCGTAACCTGTCGGGCGAGTCGTGAAGATGGCATCGTCACGAAGGTCGTTGCTGTCATACGAGTTGATGACCCATGTCTCCGGCACATAGTCGGGACGATAAGATACATAGTTGTAGTTATCGAAGATGGTACCCAGAGCACCGCCGTAGCTGTTGACAGTAAAGCCTACCTTCCAGATAGCCTCACGAGAGTCGCCATACGCCCAAATGTACTTGTAGTCGTTACAGCTGCTGGAATAGGTGTTGGAAGAAGCCTTCTCCAACACATAGTAACCACTGCCGATAACCTTGGTAGCATACTTGATAGCCTCGTCGTTGCGGTGCATATATAATAGTACACGCGCACGAAGAGCATCCACGGTATATTCGGTAAAGTAAGTGTAGTTGTAAAGAGTTCCACTGAAGTCATCCTCCAACTTCAACAACTCTTCCGCCTTGTCTAGGTCGGAGAGCACGAAGTCGTATGATGCTTTCAAACTGGCACGCCTCTGAGGCTCATTACCCTTGTAATGTTCTGTGATCACAACCCCAAGAGCCTGTTCAGCCTGCTCATCGCTATCGTATGCCTTGCAGAAACACTTGATCAACTCCGAATAAGCCAAGGCACGGGCGAAGTAAGCCTCGCCTCGGTACTGGTCGAGTTGGTCGAGCTGCGAATCGCTCGTGGTATTCGCCTTTACCTTATCTACATTGTCGAGCAAGAAGTTGCATCGGTTGATGACATCATAGAGGTCTGCATAGACTGCCTCGATGTCGGTATTGGTAGATTTGATGTCCTTCCAGCGGTAGATGTCGCCGTATGTGTTGGAATACCCCTTCACACAATACACGAGGTCTGCCTGCAAGTCGGGGAGCAACGTCAAATTACCAGAATACAAGGCACTGCTCTTGAAACTGGCATAGATGCCTACCACCAACTTATCGACATCATCGACCGTATTGACAGCCTCATCCATGCGGATAGAATCCTCAAGATATTTATCAAGACAGGAAGACAACGACAGGGCTAGGACTCCCGTCATGATGTATGTCTTTATATTTTTGATATTCATTTGTGTAATCTCCTTTCTTATTTAGAATTGCAACTCTACACCAAGCGTAAACTGACGTGACGCAGGATACTGGGCTTGATAAACATTGGACGAGACCTCCGGGTCAAGACCGTTGAAGCCCGTGATGGTGAAGAGGTTCTGGGCCTGCCCATAGATTCTTACCATCGAGAAGAAGTGTGTCTTGCTCAACAAACTCTGTGGCAAAGAGTAAGAGAGACTGAGATTCTTCAAGCGCAAGAACGAAGCGTTCTCCAGATAACGGTCATCCAACTGGTTGACCTCGCCCCACTTAGGAATGTCCGTGATGTCGCCAGGATTCTTCCATCGGTCATACAAAAGACGCTTTGACTGGTTGTATGCCGTTCCGAAGGTAACACCGCTCTCCTCGAAGTAACGGTCGTTGTTGATGACATAACGAGTACCAATCCAGCTGAACTGTGCTGAAAGTTGCAAGCCTTTCCAACGGAAGCTGGTACCGAAGCCACCCATCCAAGGGGCATCGTAGGTCTTGCCCATCATCACCTTGTCGCTCTCACGGAACTCGTTGGTGATGTTGCCATCCTTGTCATACCAAAGTTGCTCACCATTGGCAGGATTGACACCGGCGTAACGGTTCAAGTAGAACTCGCTGACAGAATGACCTACCACATACTTCAACCCAGTAGTTGAGTTTACATACTCAGTCACACCATTGTAAAGTTCCTTCAAACAGTTGCTATTATAAGATACATTGGCACTTACATTCCAAGTGAAGTCCTTGGTACGGATAATGTCGCCATCGGCACTAAGTTCGACACCTTGGTTGGTCATCACACCCACGTTCTTCCAACGATAACCCTCGCCAGTTACGGTATAAGACTCAGGCACACGCATCAACATATTGGAAGTACGCTTGTAGTAAGCCTCAACACTGAAGTTGAAACGGTCGAGGAAACCAAGGCGGAGAGCCAAGTTGTTGGCCCAAGTCGATTCCCATCCCAGTTCCTCGTTACCACTCTGCGACGGATAGAGACCTGCCGTGTCATTATAATTGGATCCACCGGAAACCAAAGCCAAATGATAGTAGTTAGGTATCTCGGAGTTACCTGAAGTACCCGTGCTCACAGAAACCTGTGCGTTTGTCAGCCACTTGTAGTTCTTGAGCCACTCCGTCTGCTTCACATTCCACATGAAACCCAAAGACCAGAATGTACCCCAACGATGGTCTTTACCAAAACGTGAAGACGCATCGGTACGGAGTGAGAAGTCGGCATAGTAAAGTTCCCTGTAGTTGTACTCACCACGCATGAAGAACGACAAGTAGGAGTAATCAGAAGAAGAGTCAGACCAACGGCTGGCACGTGTACCAGAAGAAACATTGGTCAACAAGTCGTTGTTCTGACCACGTGTATAAACGTTGAATCCCTCGGAATGATAATTGACCGCCTCCTGACCGAGCATCACGTTGAAAGCATGGATATCTTTCAAAGAGAAACGATAGTTGGCGGTGGTTGTCTCCGTCAAGTTGAGGATGTCACTGCTCTGGCGGGCAGCAATACCCTGGCCGTTGTTGGCAGAGAGACTTGGAAACGACTGCATGAAAGCTGTGGAGTGAGAGAAATCTACACCAAACTGAGTGCGGATTGTCAAGTTCTCTATAGGATAAATCTCAGCATACATGGTAGAAAGCACCTTATACTTCTTATTTTGGATAGGATTCTTCGCCATATATACGATAGGGTTCTCACTTGTACCAGCCCAATCACCCTTAGAGAGAGAAGCCAAGCTGCCATCCGAAGAATATGGATTCCAATAAGGCAACATGAAGCGGCAAGCCGAGATAGGGGTAACCGTGGTATAGCTACCATCGTCTGCCTGCTGAGCCTCCTCGTATGCAGCCATGGTATTAGTACCTATCTTCAACCAGTTGCTAGCCTTTACGTCGGCATTGGTACGGATGTTGTAACGGCGGAAAGTAGAGTTCTGCGCAATACCATCCTGATCGTAGAAACCACCCGAAACATAGTAGTTCAGACGGTCGGTAGCACGATTCACGGAGAGTTCGTAGTTCTGGAGCGGAGCACAGTCGTTGAACACCTCGTCGAGCCAGTTGACATTTACCTTGGAAAGGAGGTTGTAGTCCTTGCCAGCATCCAACCCCACTTCCTTCTCAAACTGAATACGCTCATTGGTGTCCATCATCATCCAGTTGTTCTGAGCCAACTGGGAGAAGCCATACTGCGCACGAAGTGTCACCTTCGCCTTGTCCATGGCAAGACCACGCTTGGAAGTAATCACAACCACACCATTGGCGGCACGGGCACCATAGATGGAAGTGGAAGACGCATCCTTCAACACAGAGATAGACTCGATGTCGTTGGGACTCAACGTATTGAAATCCGAACTGGAGATAGGCACGCCATCCAGGATAAAGAGAGGAGACTTACCTGAGTTGATGGAGTTGGTACCACGAATCTGGAAGGTGGCAGCCTTGCTAGGTTCACCCGAAGAACTGATGACCTGCAAACCAGTACTCTGTCCCTGCAAAGCCTGGTCGAAGCTGGCTGCTGGCACGTTCTCTATTTTTTCTGACTTCACTGTAGATACGGAACCCGCAATGGTTCCTTTCTTACGAACACCGTATGCGACCACCACAACCTCGTCCATCACCTTGGAATTGGTAGAGAGCGTCACATTCAATGTTTTCGTCTGCGCATTGACAGGGTGCTTCTGAGTCTCCATGCCGACATACGAAATAACCAGCGTGGCCCTCTTGGAAGCCCCCTTCACCTCGATGGAATAGTTACCGTCAACATCGGTAACGACACCATTCGTTGTACCCTCTTGAAGGATAGTTGCACCTATCAACGGCTCGTGGTCTTCGGCAGACACGACTGTACCCTTGACACGGAAATTCTGTGCCAAAGCTGTTTGGATAGTCAACACAATCAGAGAGACAAGCAATAGGGAAAATTTTCTCATCCTTGTTTGTTTCAATTGTTGTTTATAAAATGATTAATACTTATTTTTTCTCGTCTCGTAAATCGGTGCAAAATTACGAATATTTTTCTATTTTTACCAAGTTATCCTTATAAAATTTATAATTTTAACCATATCGGCAACACCCATCCGTAATTTTGGTAAATAAATCAGCAATTTATCTCCTATCCTGGTAACTACTCAGTCATATTGAAATGGGTACACGTATTCAAGGGAGGGCTACAAGT
>CAVGEN010000055.1:0-15261 GCA_963628185.1 Waltera intestinalis
ATTTCAAAGGAGAGCTGACTTGTAGCCCTCCCTTGAATACGTGTACCCATTTCAACATGACTGAGTAGTTACTTTTCTGCGAAGCAAACGTTAAATAGTAGTAAATAAGTTACTATATTATATAATTCTTTTGCTCATTCGTAGTAAAAATACTATCTTTGCACCGTTGAAATATTAAAACAGTGTTCTATGAAAGTTGTTAAAGTAAGCAAATACTTCGAGACTTGAAAAAGGATGGATGGTATCTTGACCGCCAACGAGGAAGCCATCGGCAATTCGTACATCCCACTAAAAAGGTATTGTTATCGTCAATAGTGGCGAGAATGATGATGCCTGGGGATTCCTTCTGAAAAGCATCGAGGCGCAGTCAGGGCTTGTGTCCTAAACACAGCCCGCTACCTCGGGGCAAACTCCTTCGCATAGCACGTTTGATTTTCAACACTGAGCGACCGAAGCTTTGAGCCAAGGTCGCTCCCTCTTTGAAACGTATTAAAAATGACATATAATATGAATAAGGTTATTATAGATACAGCTCGCACCATGCAAAGCTACAGCGCAGCGTGCAGCCTTCTTCCTGGTTGGGTGGTTGCATATAGTGGCGACTTCGACGGCTTCCGTAAATACGTACAAGAGAGCATTGATTTCGAATTAGATTGCGCCAAGGAAAAAGGCAGAGAATATCCTGCGGTCTTCGACGGCGAGTACGAGCTTGTATTCAAGTTTGGCGTGCAGTCGCTCTTGGAGTACTATCGTGGTATTTTCTCGTTTGCTTCGCTTCAACTCATCACAGGAATCAACCAGAAGCAATTGGCTCATTATGCTTCTGGCATATCCAAGCCTCGCCCTGCGCAAGCTGAAAAAATTGCCAATGGCTTACACAATTTAGCTAAAGAATTACAAATGGTCACTGTTTAATATTTCAACAACAAAGACCTTTGACCAAGGTCATTCATGAGGGTGTGTCATAAGTATATGACACACCCTCTTTCCATTATTTATCCGAGTTTTAGCGACGAAGACCAAAGCCATGTTTTCATTGCTTACAGTATTCATATCGTGGGTTGGAGACATTTACCACTGAGCCTTTTATTCTCAAATTATCCCAAACACTGTTTGATGTCCAATGGTTATCATAGCTTTCATTTTCCTCATCTTCAAATTCCTCATCCCTCATTGGTGGTTTTTGGTCACTGACAGAGAGAATACAGTGTCTTCCGGATTCCCATTACCGAATTGTAGTGCAGAGGACGGAGGTCAAAGAGGATACACTGGACCTGTTCGGCAAGAAGTATGACTACCGCTGCATCATCACAAACAACCGGGAGAGTGACGAATAGAGCGTTATTGAGACGTACAACAAGCGCGGTGCAAGGGAATGCGACTTCGCACGGCTCAACAAAGACTTTGGTTGACATACGCTCAGAATTTGCGAAACATTGGTAAAACAATCATCGTCATTTATAGCAAACAAGTGGTACTTATGATAATATATGAATAAGTGGAAAGCATCCTGTTACAGGTGCTTTCCACTTATGTTGCTGATAATCAACGCTTTGTGGTTATTCCTCGACCGCGGCCTGCGCCGCAGCCAATCGAGCAATAGGCACACGGAATGGAGAGCAAGAGGCGTAGTTCATACCTACTTTGGCACAGAACTTGACAGAAGAAGGTTCGCCACCATGCTCGCCACAGATACCAGTACGGAGGTTAGGACGTGTCTTGCGACCATTCTCCACCGCCATCTTGATAAGCTGCCCCACGCCCTCTTGGTCGAGAACCTGGAATGGGTCAACCTTCAATATCTTCTTCTCCATGTATGCCGGGAGGAAGGAAGCGATATCATCGCGGGAGTAACCAAAGGTCATCTGCGTCAAGTCGTTGGTACCGAACGAGAAGTACTGAGCCTCTTCAGCAATCTTACCTGCCGTGAGGGCAGCACGTGGAATCTCTATCATTGTACCAATCTCAAACTCCACCTCGATGCCAGTCTCTGCGAACACTTCCTTGGCTGTAGCCAGAATAATGGCCTTCTGCTGCTTGAGCTCAGCCACAGTACCGATGAGAGGAACCATGATTTCCGGACATGGGTTGTAACCCTCCTGCTTCAACTTGCAAGCAGCGCCGAGAATGGCACGGGTCTGCATCGCTGTAATCTCAGGGAAAGTGATGCCAAGACGGCAGCCTCGATGTCCCAACATAGGGTTATTCTCAGCCAGAGAGTTCACACGTTTCTGAATCTCAGCCACACTGACCCCCATTTCCTTTGCCATAGTCTCTTGACCAGCCAAATCGTGAGGCACGAACTCATGGAGAGGTGGGTCGAGCAAGCGGATGTTGACGTGGCAACCGTCCATCGCCTTCAATATGCCATAGAAGTCTGCCATCTGATAAGGCAAGAGTTTGGCGAGAGCTTTCTCACGCCCCTCTACGGTCTCGGCAAGAATCATCTCACGCATAGCCACAATCTTCTGGTCATCGAAGAACATATGCTCCGTACGTGTCAAGCCAATACCTTTGGCGCCGAATGCACGGGCAACCTCTGCGTCGTGTGGAGTATCCGCATTGGTGCGAACTTCCATCTTGGTATATTTGTCGCAGAGATCCATCAGCTCCTTGAAGTCGCCCGAAAGTTCTGCTGCCTTAGTCTCAATCTGACCAGCATAAACCTGCCCCGTCGTACCGTTGAGAGAGATGAAGTCACCCTCCTTATAAATCGTTCCGTCGATTTCTACAGTTTTGGCTTTATAGTCCACATTGATGGCGCCAGCACCCGACACGCAGCACTTACCCATGCCACGAGCAACAACGGCAGCGTGAGAGGTCATACCGCCACGAGCTGTCAAGATGCCCTCTGCGGCAGACATACCAGCGAGGTCTTCCGGCGAAGTCTCGATACGAACCATCACTACCTTCTTGCCATCCTCATGCCAAGCCTGCGCATCGTCTGCATGGAACACGATTTGTCCGCAAGCAGCGCCTGGAGACGCAGGAAGTCCTTGTGTTATAACTTTAGCCTTGGAGAGGGCTAGCTTATCGAACACCGGATGCAACAACTCGTCGAGTTTCTGAGGCTCACAACGCAATATGGCAGTCTTCTCATCTATCATACCCTCGTGAAGGAGATCCATGGCAATCTTGACCATCGCCGTACCCGTGCGCTTTCCGTTACGTGTCTGTAGGAACCAAAGCTTGCCCTCTTGCACAGTAAACTCCATGTCCTGCATATCGTGATAGTGGTGCTCCAACTTGTCCTGAAGGGCATCCAGTTCCTTGTAAAGTTCAGGCATAGCCTCTTCCATAGAAGGATACTTAGCCACACGTTCCTCCTCTGAGACTCCGGCACGCTCCGCCCAGCGCTGAGAACCAATCTTGGTAATCTGCTGTGGAGTACGAATGCCAGCTACCACGTCTTCTCCCTGTGCATTGATAAGATATTCTCCATTGAAGAGGTTTTCGCCATTGCCGGCATCACGAGAGAAGCAAACACCCGTGGCAGACGTATCACCCATATTTCCGAACACCATTGCCATCACAGACACAGCCGTACCCCACTCGTCAGGGATGCCTTCCATCTTACGATAGAGAATAGCACGCTCGTTCATCCAAGAGCGGAACACTGCGCAGATAGCCCCCCAAAGTTGGTCGATAGGATTGGTAGGGAAGTCTTGTCCAGTCTGCTCCTTGATAGCAGCCTTGAAGAGTTTCACAAGTTTCTTGAGCGACTCTACAGAGAGATCCTTGTCCAGAACAACGCCCTGCTCTTCCTTCACCTTCTCGATAATAGCCTCGAATGGGTCTATATCCTCTTTGTTGACAGGTTTCATGCCAAGCACCACGTCACCATACATCTGCACAAAACGACGATAAGAGTCATATACGAAGTGTGGATTGCCTGTCTTCTTGACCAAGCCTTCAGCCACCTCGTCGTTCAGACCAAGGTTAAGGATTGTGTCCATCATACCAGGCATAGAAGCGCGAGCACCCGAACGAACTGACACGAGAAGAGGATTCTCCACAGATCCAAACTTGCTGTTCATCAGTTTCTCGGTATGGGCGACGGCCGTCATTACCTCGTCCTGGAGAAGTTCTTTGATTTTCTCCTCACCCACCTTATAATATTCATTACATGTGTCTGTTGTAATTGTGAAGCCTGGAGGAACAGGCACACCGATAAGATTCATTTCCGCAAGGTTAGCCCCCTTGCCACCGAGAGCCTCGCGCATTTGCGCATTGCCTTCTGCTTTGCCGTTACCAAAGGTGTAAACTCTTTTTTCGTTCTTCATTTCGAATAGGTTCTAATTTATTAGTTATTATTTTTACTTTGTGTTTGCAAATATACAACTTTTATTCGTAACCACCAAACTTTTCTCCATCTTTTTGCAAACTCGACTTTACATTTTTGTCTGTTTACGTACACACCGTGTAATCTGTAGCTATCCGCAACTGCGCTTGCAATTTTTCTTTACAGATTTACGAAAAACCAGCCATTGTCTCCCCACGGATTAATTCCTCCATCGAGAGGGAAAAATTTCTGCGTCGTGACGGAAAAAGTTTTTCCTCCCGACTCAGATATAAAAGTGGTTCGAAAGAGTGAAAAGTACAAGGTTAAGCTACCCATGCTAGAAACTAGGAAAAAAAATATACAAAGCATCATTGACAAGAATATTCTATATAATATATATTAAGGTATAAGGGAAGTTTTAACTATCCAAAATCACACAAAAAACAAATAATTGTCGAAAAGTTTTCTTTCTTTTACAAAAAAATAGTAACTTTGCACGCAAAATAAAATTTTATTATGGGAAGAAAACGCAAACCATTACCATTATTAGAAAATATCACCATCGAAGCGGTAGCTGCCGAAGGCAAGTGCATCGTCCGTGTCAATGACCAAGTTATCTTTGTGCCTTTCTGTGTGCCAGGCGACGTGGTCGATTTGCAGGTTGTAAAGAAGAAACATAAATATTGTGAGGCGAAGGTCGTGAGATTCATCCAGAAGAGTGATGTGCGCCAAGAGCCAATGTGCGAACACTTCGGTATCTGCGGTGGCTGCAAATGGCAAAACTTACCTTACGGGGAACAAATCAAGGCTAAACAGAAACAGGTGGAAGACCAGCTTACCCGTATCGGAAAGATTGAGTTGCCAGAGTTCCGTCCTATCATGGGGAGCGTGAAGACGCAGGAGTATCGCAACAAGATAGAGTTCGGCTGTAGCAACAAGCGTTGGTTTACCTCAGAGGAACTGGCGCAACTTCCTCAGAAAGAAGACGAAACTGTTTCCTCATTAAAGGAACGTCATGCCCAGAATGCCATCGGCTTCCACATCACGGGCGCTTTCGACAAGATTTATCCTATCAAGAAATGCTGGTTGATGGATGACCTCTGCAACGAGATTCGCAACTACGTCTTTGAATACGCCGATTCCCACGACTTCACATTCTACGACCTTCGCGAGCAGCATGGCCTCCTACGAGACATGATGATTCGCAACTCCAACACAGGAGAATGGATGCTTGTGTTCCAATTCCATTATGACGAGGAGGGCGACAAACAGAAGGCTCAGGAGTTGATGCAGCAGGTGGCAGACAAATTTCCTCAGATTACCTCGCTCATGTATGTCAATAACCAGAAAGGGAACGACACATTCAATGATTTGGAGCTCAGTCTCTTCAAGGGCAACGACCATATCTTCGAGCTGATGGAAGACTTGCGCTTCAAGGTGGGTCCGAAGAGTTTCTACCAGACCAACACCGAACAGGCTTACCACCTTTACTGTGTGGCTCGTGAGTTTGCCAATCTCTCGGGCAACGAGCTCGTATATGACCTTTACACAGGCACAGGAACCATCGCCAACTTTGTAGCCCACAAGGCGAAGAAAGTCATCGGTATCGAATACGTGCCAGAGGCTATCGAGGATGCCAAGGTCAACTCGCAAGTGAACAATATTGAGAACACGCTGTTCTACGCAGGCGACATGAAGGATATCTTGACCGATGACTTCATCCGCAAGCATGGCCGCCCCGACATCATCATCACCGACCCTCCACGCGCCGGCATGCACCCAGATGTCATCAAAGTCATCTTGAATGCCGCCCCGAAGCGCATCGTCTATGTAAGTTGCAACCCCGCCACCCAAGCCCGCGACCTCCAGCTGATGGATGACTATTACAAGGTTGCCGCCGTACAGCCAGTAGATATGTTCCCTCACACACCCCACGTGGAGAATGTCGTATTGCTAGAAAAGCGCAGCAACGAGGACACCCAACAAAAAATAAAGGAACGCAAGGACAGAGAGAATGCTATCGCAGCTGAAAAGGCGGATCAGAAACAATTATAATCAAGACCTAAACATAAATTACAAGACCTAAAGAAAAATGAAAAAGGAAATAATCATGGCATTGGCTGCCATGGCATTGACAGCCACCAACGCCCAAGAAAAGAAAACCATCCAGTTGCCAGCATGGCTGAGTAATGTCAAGTTGTCGGGCTACGCCTTGACACAATATCAATATAGTGGACAAAAAGGAGCCAAATCCAACTCCTTCAACATCCGCCTGGGGCGTTTGGCTCTCGACGGAAGAATCGCCAACGACTTCTACTGGAAGGCACAAATCCAGTTCAACGGCAACACCTCGACCCTCGGAAACAGCCCTCGCATGGTCGATCTCTTCGCCGAGTGGCAGAAATACGAGTACTTCAAGGTGAAGATTGGTCAGTTCAAGAATCCATTCACCTTTGAAAACCCAATGAATCCCATCGACCAAGGTTTCATGGGCTATGCGCAGAATGTGAACAAGTTGGCGGGGTTCAGCGACCGAGCTGGTGGGCACGCCTCCAATGGTCGCGACATCGGTTTGCAATTTCAAGGCGACTTCTTGAAAAACGCCAATGGACGCAACCTTTTCCACTACCAAGTGGGTGTGTTCAACGGTCAAGGCATCAATACCAAAGACGTTGACAACCAGAAGAATGTGATTGGCGGTGTATGGTTTATGCCTGTCAAGGGTATGCGTATCGGTGCCTTCGGATGGACAGGTTCTTATGCGAGAAAGGGAAATTGGACTGAAAAAGAAATGACAGCGGCAAATGTTTATCCTGCGCAATGTGTAGAAGTGGAACACTCTGGCACTCGCAAGCTATCCCAAAACCGCTACGCATTCTCTTTCGAGTACAAGACCAACGACTGGACTGTACGATCTGAGTACATTCACTCCACAGGAAAGGCTTTTGCCAAGAGCATCAACAATTTCAACGATGCCGATGCCAAGGACTGCACCGTCAACGAAAAAATTGGCGACAAAGCACAAGGTGTCTATGGTCTCGTCATCGCCCCTATCATCAGCAAGAAGCTTTACGCCAAGGCTCGTTACGACATGTACGAGAACAACGGCGAGACCAACAGCATGAAGACACAATACGAGGTCGGACTGAACTACAACATCAGCAAAAACTTCACCATTCTCTCCGAATATGCTTTCGTCAACGACAGAAATCTGGCAAAGCACAATTACTCCATGGCGGACGTAGAGGTCTGTTTCCGATTCTAAAGGACACCCTCCAACTTAAAAGTCAACATATATTAAGCAAACGATGGAAGAAACCGTACAATCACACAATACGCAACATACACATGGTACGCACCACGAACATCATCATCACCACCCTCATGAGGATGCACAACACCATAGCAAACGAGCAGGACATAACAGAAAGACAAAGACGCAAATCCGCAGAAAGGTTCTAGGGAATCTCCTTTTCACCATTCTGAGCATCATCGCAACCCTCATCCTGCTCGTCATCGCTTACGACCATTGGATTGGTTTATTCTGATGCCCATCGACACCATTGCCGCCAGCATCCTACAGAGAAAAAGAAAGTAGGCTAAGTTCCTTAACTTCACCAGTTATGAAACTTAGCCCACTTTTATATTCGGGAAACACCATTTCGTTAGAACGAATAAGAGAAACCGACGGAGGCAAACTCCTTGAACTGCCAATAGCTATCACCTTCCTTGCGTGTTGCCCCATCGTCGAAACGAGGATAGAGAAAAATATTGGTGGAGATATACTTGTTGAACTGGAAGGTAATCGTGTTCTCCCACTCCAACTCAGCACGCTTGTAGGTCGTATAACCATAAAGGCGAGTCTTCCAACGGATGTTGTCGGCAAACTGCCACGTAAGGTCAACCGTAAACTCTGAACCGTAGTCGGTCATACCATGCTGCCCCTCCTCCAAGCCATAGCGGGTGGAAAGCGAACTACGCCCCACATACTTCCAGTTGAACGCCAAAGGAGCGATATGCGTGCTACCCTTCAGGCGATGATTGAACCAATCTACCGTATAGTCCATACCGACGGAGAGATTGAGCTTGAAAGGCGACATGAAGTCGGAATAAACAAACTTGTCGTTACTTTTAAGCGTCTTTGCAAACTGGGTCTGGGCTATCACTTGCAAGGTGTAATACCACTTTTTGGTAGCTTGCAACCCCAACTTGCCCGTATATCGAATCAAGTCTTCGGAAGTCTTGTATTTGTGGAGCGTATCACCCTTAGAAGTCTGATAGCCAAGGCGCAACTCCAATTTGTTGTCCCACTTCACCTTCTGTTTATTATTATAGTTGGCTTGCATCGTGACGCTACCCAACATCGAATAGTTGCTCTCACCCCCTTTGTACCAGTTGTCGCTCACATAGTTTTGCAAGAACTGAAGATAGTAGTCGCCTTTCAACGTCCAGAAGTTAGGCTTCTTCACATAGATGTTCGCCGGAGCCGCCTCAATCTCAATCGGTTTGGGAGCCACCTCCTCGACGATATCCAACTTCGACTTGCGAGGCGCGCCCTCAAGAATCGGCGCCCCCACTACATCCAAACGCGACTCATGGTTGCGCACCAAGTCAGGGCGATTGAGATACACATTCATCAGAGCCTTGTCCAAGGCCAAGTCGAGCGAATCGGCAGGCACACCATCGGGATTCATGCGGAGGAAACGATTGGCAGGAGAATGATAGAAAACAAGAGGTGTGAAAAGTTGGGAATAGCGGATGTCGTTCGCCTTCCATTGCATCGAATCCACACGCAAACGACTCACCTCCAAAGAATCCAGATAATTCCTTGCCAACTCAGTCTCTTCATTTTCTGTACCAGAAGCATGCTGCGCCTTAGCCATCTTAGCCTGTTGCCCCCAAGAAGCCAAAGCCAAGGCGAAAGTCAGCCCACATACCATAAATCTTAATTTCATATCTTTCAAAAAGCTATTTTTTCCACGATGAATACTTGCATATCATCATCAGATGACGCAATTTAGGCGCAAAGGTAATAAATAATTCATAAAACAATGCCAATATTTGCAATATTTTTGGCTAATTCATAATTTTATAGTAACTTTGCAGCCAAATTATTCTAATTAAAATATAAATTATCGTGGCTGAAACAAAGTACATCTTCGTTACTGGTGGTGTGGTTTCTTCCTTAGGAAAAGGAATCATCTCTTCATCCATCGGCAAGCTTCTGCAAGCCAGAGGCTACAACATTACAATTCAAAAGTTCGACCCATACATCAACATCGACCCGGGTACACTCAACCCTTACGAGCACGGCGAGTGCTACGTCACAGTGGATGGCATGGAGACAGACCTTGACCTCGGTCACTACGAGAGATTCACAGGTATTCAGACAACAAAAGCGAACTCCCTCACGACAGGGCGTATCTACAAGGCAGTAATTGACAAGGAACGCCGCGGCGACTATCTCGGCAAGACCATCCAGGTGGTGCCTCATATCACCGACGAAATCAAGCGCAACGTCAAATTGCTGGGTCAGAAATATCACTACGACTTCGTTATCACAGAGATTGGCGGTACCATCGGCGACATCGAAAGCGCACCTTACATGGAGGCAATCCGCCAGTTGAAATGGGAACTGGGCAAGAACGCTGTCAATGTACACCTCACCTATGTGCCTTACCTGAAGGCAGCAGGAGAGTTGAAGACCAAGCCTACACAACATTCCGTAAAGGAGTTGCAGAGCGTGGGTATCCAGCCAGATGTTCTTATCCTCCGCACAGAGAAGCATCTCGACGAAGGCATCATGAAGAAGGTGGCAAGCTTCTGCAACGTTGACCCCGACTGTGTGATCCAGAGCGAAGACCTTCCTAGTATTTACGAGGTGCCTGTCAACATGCAGAACCAAGGCCTCGACACGGCCATTCTCCGAAAGATAGGCGAGCCTATCGGCGAGACACCGGCATTGGGTCCTTGGAAGTCGTTCCTAGACAGAAGAAGCAAGGCAACAGAGACCGTAAACATCGGACTCGTAGGCAAATACGACTTGCAGGATGCCTACAAGAGCATCCGCGAGAGTCTGTCTCACGCAGGCACTTACAATGATTACAAGGTGAAGATTACCTTTATCAACTCAGAATATCTCACTGAAGAGAACGTGGCAGAGCAGTTGAAAGGCCAGGACGGAATCGTCATCTGCCCAGGATTCGGCCAGCGTGGCATCGAGGGCAAGATTATCGCCACACATTACACCCGCACCCACGACATCCCTACCTTCGGTATCTGTCTGGGCATGCAGATGATTGTCATCGAGTTCGCCCGCAACGTATTGGGCTACCAGGATGCCAATTCACGCGAGATGGACAACAAGACCCCTCACAATGTCATCGACATCATGGAGGAGCAGAAGAACATCTCGAACATGGGCGGAACCATGCGACTTGGAGCTTACGAGTGCGTATTGAGACAAGGCTCACGCGTATTCAATATCTATAAGAAGGAACACATCCAGGAACGCCATCGCCATCGCTATGAGTTCAACAACGAATTCCAAAAAGAGTTTGAGAAGAACGGCATGATGTGCGTGGGACGCAATCCAGAGAGCGACCTCGTGGAAATTGTGGAGATACCAGGCCTGAAGTGGTACATCGGCACCCAGTATCACCCCGAGTATCAGAGCACGGTGCTGAAACCTCACCCACTCTTCCTCGACTTCGTGAAGACAGCAATAGAAAACAAGAAATAAAAGATGAACAAAAACAACATTATCGGTTTCCTCCTGATCGCCCTCGTGCTGATAGGATTCAGTTGGTACACCCAACCATCTGCGGAAGAGCAGAGAGCGGCATTCGTTCAGGATTCCATCGCCAAGGCCAAACATGCCGAGATGGAAAAAGCCACCAAGCTTGCCGCCGAGAAGCGACAGGCTGAGGCTAAGGCCAAGGTAGAGGCTGACTCTACCGCCCTCTTCTATTCAGCCTTGAATGGCGAGGCAAAGAAGATAGTCTTGAAAAACGAGAAAGTAGAGATTACCCTCAACACCAAAGGTGGTACGGTAGAGAAAGCCGTCATCAAAGGTTACGTCGGCCACAACATCAAGGTGAAGGATGGTTCCGCCGACCAAAAGGACGTAACACTCTTCGACGGTACGGACCAGAGCCTCAAGTTTATGTTGGAGGCAAAGGAGGCGAATATCATCACCAGCGACCTCTATTTCACTCCTTCCAACGTCAGCGACTCCACTGTCACAATGACCGCACTGGCAGGCGAGGGCAAGACGCTCACCATGACCTATACACTGGGCAAGGACTATATGTTACACATGAGCCTACAGGCGCAAGGCATGGCAGGACTCTTCTCGCCTAACTACAATAAGATGGATGTCGATTGGAGCGACAAGGCCCGCCAACAAGAGCGTGGTTTCATGTTCGAGAACCGCTACACTACCCTCACCTATCACGAGGCTGACGGTGGCACCGACCACCTCAATGAGGCTAGTGAGAAACGTGACGAGAAAATCGAGGAGACTATCGATTGGGTGTCTTTCAAAAACCAGTTTTTCTCAGCCATCATCGTGGCAAAGGACAATTTCGACAAGGACGCTTTCATGACTTCCATTCCACAGGAGAAAGGATCAGGCTACTTGAAGCAGTTCCAGGCCAAGATGAAGACCGCTTTCGACCCTACGGGCAAGAAGGCATCGGAGTTTGAGTTCTATTATGGTCCTAACGACTTCCAGATATTGAAGAGCACAGAGAAAGAGAGCACTTTCAACAAGGACTTGGAGTTCCAGTCGTTGGTATATCTGGGCTGGCCTGTCATCCGTTGGATCAACCGTTTCTTCACTCTCTACGTATTCGACTGGTTGAGCAAGGTATTCCCTATGGGCATCGTGCTGATTCTCATCACACTGCTCCTCAAACTCATCACCTATCCTATGGTGAAGAAGAGCTACATGAGCAGTGCCAAGATGCGTGTGTTGAAGCCAAAGCTCGATGCTGCCACCGCCCAGTACAACAAGCCCGAAGACCAGATGCAGAAGCAACAGGCGATGATGGCAGAGTACGCCAAGTACGGCGTGAGTCCTCTGTCGGGATGTCTGCCGATGCTGATACAGATGCCTGTATGGGTTGCGATGTTCAACTTCGTGCCTAACGCTATCCAACTCCGTGGCGAGCGCTTCCTTTGGATGAGCGACCTCAGCACCTACGACCCTATCGTCGAGTGGGGCAGCAACATTTGGTTGATTGGCGACCACTTGAGTTTGACATGTATTCTCTTCTGTGTGGCCAACCTCCTTTACTCTTGGATGACCATGCGCCAGCAGAGAGACCAGATGGTGGGCCAGCAGGCAGAGCAGATGAAGATGATGCAGTGGATGATGTTCTTGATGCCAGTGATGTTCTTCTTCATGTTCAATGATTACTCTTCAGGCTTGAACTTCTACTACTTCATCTCGTTGTTCTTCAGTGCAGCCATCATGTGGACGCTCCGCAAGACAACCAACGACGAGAAGCTTCTCGCCATCTTGGAAAAGCGTTACCAGGAGAACAAGAGCAATCCTAAGAAGGCTAGCGGACTCATGGCTAGGATGCAGGCACTCCAGGAGCTGCAGCAACAGCAACAGGCTGAGATGGCTCGCAAACAAGCTGAGTTGAAGGCGAAGAAAGACCAACTAGGGAAATAAGCTCGAAGTTCCCCAAAAAACAAAACATAAAAAAGAGTGCAAGGATGATTGCTGAAAAGCAAATTCCTTGCACTCTTTTTTATGCTATAAATTTATCACCTGCTTGAATGAACCCTGTCATTTCAAAAACACGAAATACACCGCTGCTATCAAGCAGAGGAAGGCGGCGAAATGGTTCCAATGCAACCCTTGTCCTTGAAAGAGGACGTTGGCGATAATGGCGAAAACGATGAGCGACACGCACTCTTGTATCACCTTCAACTGTACCAACGAGAAGGGTCCGCCATTGTCAATGAAGCCAATACGGTTGGCTGGCACTTGGCAACAATACTCGAAGAAGGCGATAGCCCAACTGAAGGCGATGACTCCTATCAAAGGCCAGTTGCTGCTCACGCCCGTCTGTTGAAGTTTGAGATGACCATACCATGCCAAAGTCATGAAAATGTTGCTCAAAACGAGCAGTAAAATCGTATATAATCCATTCATTGCTTTTTATCCTTTTTATTTTTTTTTCACCATTAAAACTATGATAGCCAGAGTAAGCAATTCCGCGGCTGGAATCGCAGTCCACAACCCGATGACACCTATCAATCTCGGCAAAGCCATAAAGCCAAGCACGGAGAAGACAATGCCACGGAGAGCCGTGATAACCATCGCTTGTTTTGCCATCGTGATGCTCTGATAATATCCCACGAATACCACATTAAGTGCAAAGAACAACGAGCAGGTGGCAAACCATGGCATTCCGTTGATGGCCAAGCCGTATGCCGGCTCCGAGGTACTGAGGAAAGCACTCACGATGAGATGGTCACCCGCCACGAGCATCAGCAGTACCCCCACACCACAGAGCAACCCGGCATACACCGCCACTTTAAGGGCACGGCTCACACGCCCCTCGTCGCCAGCCCCATAGTTGAAACTTATGATAGGTTGGGCAGACTGCGCCACGGCATTGTTCACCGAGAAGATGACGGGGAAGAGGTAACACACGATGGCGAATGCCGCCACGCCGTCCTCATGCAGCATCGACATAAACATATAGTTGCCCGCCACCATGGTGACACTCATCGCCGCCTCGGTGAGAAAAGTGGCGGACCCGATGCGGAGCATATAGCCTGTATTTCTGAGAGTAAGCAGGAGCGAGGTGTGGCTCATCTTCAGCCGATAGAACTTCAACTTGTCGGAGAACCAGAGGAAGTAGGCCACGCTCATCAGTCCACCACAGATGCAAGCGATGGCTGTAGCTATCGACGCACCCTTCACCTCCATCCCCAAAGGGAAGATGAAGAGCCAGTCGAGTCCTAAGTTCACCACGGCTCCCACAACCTGTATCCACATGGCGTAGCGTGGCGAGCCATCAAGCCTCACCATCATCATGCCTACACACTGCCACAGCAAGAACACCATACCGGGCAAGAGCCACAGCAGGTAGTCGAGGGCATAGTGCTCCAGCGCAGGACTGCATCCGAGAGCATAAGCAAAAGTCCTGGGCATAAGCAGACAAAGCAGTATGAGCCCAACGACGATAAGGGTTCCCATGCCATAAGCCTGCGTAAGGATGATGCGGGCCGCCTTTCTGTTGTCGTTGGCGAGGTGCATACTCGCCACCACCGATGCCCCAATGCCGAACATCAGTCCCAGTCCCGTCACCACCATCCAGATGGGTGCCACGATATTGACGGCGGCAATGCCGTCCGCCCCCACTCCCCTACCCACGAGGATGCCGTCGATAAGAGTCTGCGCCGACATGAAGAGCATGCCGACAAGCGTGGGAAAAAACATTTTTCGGAAAAGCGGGCCTATTTTGCCCACACCGAAGTCGATTTTGTCACGAGTTGTATCTATTTTCTTCTTCATATTCTTAAAAGCGGTATCTTCGAGTGCCACGTTTTTGCAAACGAGCACAATGAAATCATTTCAAATTACCGAGTGCTGCTAAAAACTTCTGCAAAATTACAAAGAAAATCCGAGATAAAAAAGAAAATGTGAGTGAAACGGAAAAAACAAGGGGTGAAAGCCTTGGAGCGCAAGGTGAAATTCACCCACTTGCTTCTGCTGAACGGCATCAGCAACTACCTCGAAGTGACTGGCGGCACAGATAGTCCTCTATCAGGCGATGCCGTAAAGTGGACGGAACTCTGCCCGAGAAAAAGAATGATTTCATGGTGACAAGAAGAAAAATCTCTGAAACTCATACTTATTCGGAAAAGTTTTGTATCTTTGCAGCAGATTTAAAAGGACAAGACTATGGCACTGAAGTTATATCCTGTAGGAATACAGACGTTTGAGGAAATCA
>CAVGEN010000056.1:0-7321 GCA_963628185.1 Waltera intestinalis
TCTACCTTTCTAGTTTATAAAACAAAAAAGTGTCTAGTCAAATCAGGAAAAGTCACTAGTCAAATCAGGAAAAGTCATGGATAAGGAGATGGCAATGAGTTTCACCTAGTGAAACTGCGAGTTTCAAGGCGTGGAACTCACAGTTTCTCGGTGTGGAACTTTTCGGCGGATGTAGTTTTATGACATTCTCACATGTCTTCCATCGACAAGCATCCGAGCCGCAGTTTATATTTCTTTAGCTCAGGGCAAGTCAAGAGCATGTTATCTACCTTTTTCGCCAACAAAGCCTCATTGTATCTGCTCTTGTCTTTCTTTACCTCGAAGATGTCGGCGATGCCATCTATCTCATTCACCACCACGATGTCAATCTCATTCTCGCCTTTTCTGTCCCAATACTGTCCTATCTGGGTATATTCTTGACTTTCTTTCAGTTTCTGGCGGAAATAACGCTCCAGCATAAACCCTTCCACTATGGAAATGTCACGCTTGATGATGCGCTGCAATTGGTTCAAGGCACCGCTCTCTATGAAGTTTTGGTACTTATAGAAGAAGCGGAACCAGAAGAGGAGGAAGTTGTCGCACAAGATGTATCTCACGTTCTTGGTCTTCGGCTTGGAGAAGATCGGGACGTGTCGTTCAATCAAGTTGAAATGTGACTTGAGACAGGCAAGGATTACACCTAAATTTTATCGTTTTTTAGCCTATGCAGTTTGCTAGGCTCAGAAGAAAGATATACCTTTGCATCCGAATATTGGAAAATTAAAGAATTATAGAAATAGAAGATGAAAAGGATTATCGCTTTGATTTGCTTCTGCTGCGCTATAACTGTCCATGCCAACGCACAGAACTGGATTGGAACATGGGCTACTGCCCCACAAACCGTTGTCAAGAGTTTCATGCCCTACAATAACAATATGTCGAACCGATCCGTGCGACAAGTGGTCAAGGTAAGCATCGGAGGAGAGACCGTCCGTCTGAAACTCAGCAATATCTATAGCACAGAGCCGGTCGTCATCCGTTCCATCTACATTGCGCACGCCAAAGATTCGTTTGCCATAGACGCAAAAAGTGCCAAGTACCTGAAGTTTGACAACAAGTACAAGACTGTCATTCCTGCGGGAAAAGCCATTGTCAGCGACGCTCTTCCTTTCGACCTCAAGCCATTGGAAAGGGTGAGCATCACCATCAATTACACTTCTGCCCCTGCGATACCGACTGTACACATGGGCAGTCGTACCACCTCTTATATCATGAAAGGGGTGACGAATGCCCACTCCAACTTTGAGACAGCTTTTCGGGAGAACCATTGGTACAACATCAGTGGCATCGATGTCTATTCGATGCGCACAGACCTCGGTAGCATTGCCATCATAGGCAATTCCATCACTGACGGGAAATGTTCTACCGACAACGCACAGAACCGTTGGCCTGACGTGATGTCTGAAATGCTGCAACTCAAGTATAAAACCACCAATCAAGGAGTACTCAACCTCGGCATCGGCAACAACCGGGTTGTCGTACCCGGCGGATTCGGAACCTTGGCAAAAGACCGTTTCGACCGTGATGTTCTCGGGCAAAACGGAGTTAAGAAAGTAGTTGTCTTCGAAGGTGTCAACGACATTGGCGCAGCCAAGAGCGGAAGCAGCGAGACGGTGACTCGCCAGCTCATCGAGAGTTACCAAACGATGATAAAGAAGGCTAAGGCTCGCAAACTGAAAGTTTATCTCGCCACCATTACCCCTTTCAAGGGCGCAGGATACTATACCCCTTTCCATGAGGCTGCACGGCAAACCATCAACGAATGGATACGCAACCTAGCCAAGAGCAAAGAGATAGATGGCATACTCGACTTTGCCAAACTTCTGCAAGACCCGGCCGATGACCGGCGTATGAAGAAAGAGTATGCCAGCAGTGATTGGTTGCACCCCAATCCTATGGGATATAAAGCGATGGGAGCTTATGCTGCCGAAATCGTAAAATAAAAGCCAAAAAGAAAGAGCCGACCCAAGTCAGGTCGGCTCTTGTCATGTTATATATCAGAATTTGCGAACTTGGATGTTCTTTACTCTGAGTAGCTTGGGTTCTGATAAGCAGCTTTCGCCTCCTCGTTCATCTGGAGAGCGTCTATCTGCCCCTGTGGGATAGGACGGAGATACTTCTCGGGAGTGATGAGCTTGCGCTCCCAGGTTTGAGGCGTGTGGTCGCCTGCGGCCAAGCCACAGATGGTATATTTGCCTGCGATTTCCTTCCAGCTCTGGGTGCGAACGAGATCCCACCAGCGATAACCCTCGCCGAAGAACTCGCGCGAACGTTCTTCCAAGATGTACTCTATGGTGATGTTTTGTGGAGTCGCTGCCTTCATCTGCTCGCTGTAATCCTCGTTTTTCTCACATTGTCCATTGTTGTCGTATGTCCAGACACCGGCACGGCCACGAATCACATTGATAAGGTTGCGGGCTGTCCAGTTGCCGGATGTGGTGGCTCCCATGACGGCTGCCTCAGCAGCGATGAAGTAAAGCTCGGAGAACTTCAGGATAGGGTATGGGCGAGGACTGTCGCCATTAGGCTTGCCAAGCGTCTCGCCATTGTCTGTGCGGTAGATACCGTTCTTCCAGTTGTTCAACCAAGCGTAACGGCTGATACCGCTGGCGGCAATAACCCAGTCGGCGCGGCCTGGCAGAACACCTGCGCCTACGTTGCTGTAACCTTCAGCCTTGGAACCGTCGCCGGCGGCATTCTTTACCCCCGCCTTTGGATAAACGATGCCCTCAGCCTCGTCATCGTCGATAAATGTAAGGATAGGCTCTTGCGCCTTTACAGGCAAGTTGTTGGCATTGTATGCGGTAGCGGACGGGTCGATAACCTTTGACTTGTCCCAGTTGGAACGGAACTGATAAGCAAAAGTTCCGTCGAAACGAGAGTCCATCTTCTTTTCAGCGAAGGTCTTGGTCATCACTTCGATAGGTGTGGCCATCTGCTTCCAAGGGCGGTCTTTGCCCTGGACGGCCTCACGCTGTACGGAACGGAAGGATGTCCACTCTGTGGCACTCTTGGATGTCTCCAAGAAAGTATAGTCCCAGCGGCACATCCAACGGGCGAAGTTGCCCGGTTCGTTGCCGTTTGCCCAGTCGTAGTTGGTGCCGCCGTCATAGTAGTTGTTGTCGGCGTTGTGGTCTGCGTAAAGCAGCCATTCGTTGTTGCGGTCGTTGGATCCGACGTTTACCATGTAGAAAGACTTCTGCAGGCCGAAACCCGCAGGACTGTTGATGGCTTCTACGGCGATGTTGTATGCCTGCTGGAAGTACCAGGCTGCATCATGGCCGTCAGGGTCGGTGCGGTCGCAGGTAGGATAGGTTGGGATGTTGTTAGGATTCTTCAGCCACCAACCGTATGTCAAGTATGCCTTGGCCAAAACCAAGCGGGCTGCGGTCTTGGTGACACCACCCGTGACACGGCCTGCGTCAGGAAGCTGTTCTACGGCAGTCTTCAAGTCTGGGAATACAGCCTTGGTATATACTTCTGGCACGGTGTTGCGAACGGAAGTGCGAGTAGGGGATGTGTTGAACTTCAATTCGCCGGCGCCTAAGTCGAGTGGCACACCGCCGAAGGTCTGAACCAACTCAAAGTAGTCGAAGGCACGGAAGAAACGAGCTTCTGCCAAAAGACTTTCACTGATGCCTGCGGCAGTACCGTTCTCGATGACACCACTTGCCGTGTTGATGTCAGGGAAAGCGGTGTTCCACAGACGGTCGGCGCGACAGTTGGTAGGGTTCAATACTTGCTCTGTCATGTCGATAGGGTAGTCGTTGTTGTTGCCGCCATGGCCGTATGTGTATTCGTCTGTGCCTTCCTCGGTGGCAATCAGCCAATATCCGCTACCCCAATAGTAACGCAGGTTGGCGTAAAGTGAGGTGATACCGGCTTGCACACCTTTTTCTGTCTTGAAATATTCAGGGGTGTAACCCTGACGGTCGGTTTCTTCAAGCACGCTGGAGCAACCTGTGAATGCCAAGCCCAGTGCGAGAAGTCCTGTAGCTAATTTTATATTGTGAATTTTCATTGTTGTCATGTTTTAGAAGGTTATGTTTAATCCAACCAAATAGTTGCGTGTAGAAGGGGTGTTGTATCCCACTACGAGCAAACGTGATTTGTAGAATGAGGTTACGGCTTGGTTCTCGTTGCCGTAAGAGTTGGTCTCTGGATCCATGCCTGACTCATTGGTGTATGGAGAGAAGAGCACGAATGGGTTCTGTACTGTCGCATAGATGCGTGCCTTGCTGATGCCGCACTTTTTGAGCCAAGGCTGGTTGAAGTTGTAGCCCAGTGTGATGGTACGTACCTTGAGGTAAGAGCCGCTGAAGTAGGCGAGTGAGTTGCCATACTTAGGGTTGTTGCTGCTCTCGATGCCACCTGGCTTTGGATAGTCGTTGGTAGGGTTGTCTTCTGTCCAATAGTTGACGTCGATGTTGTTGCGACGGCCTGTCAGCATGTTCAGGTAACCTTGCGAACCGTAGATGGTGCTAATCAAGGTGCCGCCATGACGGTAAGAGGCTACCAATGAGAGATCCCAGTTCTTGTAGGCGACACGCGTGTTGAAACCACCTTCCCAGTCAGGGTCAACCTTCATGATCTGGCGGTCTGCCTCGCCGTATGCACGAGTCGGCAATCCGTTGGCGTCGTAGTCGCCGTTGTACTTAATCTTGATCATACCTGCGTTGCCGCCAGGTTCTGCTATCTTGCGGGCTTCTTCCTCGTCGGTCTGCCAGATGCCTACCTTCTCATAGTCGTAGAGTACGTTGATAGGTTTGCCGACAAACCACCAGTTGCTCTCGTCACGAGTTGCGCCAGAAGCCAGCTCGATCAACTCATTCTTGTTGGTGTAGAAGTTCAAGCCTGCTTCCCATGTCCATCCATTCTTGTTCTCGATGATGGTTCCGTTGAGTGAAAGCTCGAATCCCTTGTTCCGGGTCTTGCCGACGTTGGCCATATAGCTGCTGACACCTGATGTGGAAGGTAGGTTCACGCTCATCAAGAGGTCTTCTGTGTTCTGGATGTAGTATTCGGCAGTACCGCTCAGACGGCCATGGAAGAGGCTGAAGTCGATACCGAAGTTCCAAGTCTTGGAGTACTCCCATCCCAAGTCGGCGTTTGGTAGTGAAGATACGTACATACCTACGGAGTAACCGTTAGGGTCGCTACCGAAGTTGTATGGACGGGTGGTCAAGGCACCGAGGGTGGAGTATGGGTTGACTGACTGGTTTGAGGTCTCGCCGTAACCTACACGGAGCTTCAAGCTCTCCAACCAACTGATATTCTTCATGAAGTTCTCACGGGAGATGTTCCAACCCAAAGATACGGCAGGGTAAGTATGCCACTTATGGCCCTTTGCCAAGCGAGAGGAACCATCCGAACGGAAGGCGACGCTTGCCATGTATTTGTTGTCGTAGTTATACATCAAACGTCCCATGACAGACTCCAGGCCACTCTTGTAATATACTTGGTTGGCTGGATCGACGGTCACGGTCTTGGCGTAGCCGATGTTGTAGAACTGGAACATGTCGTTAGGAATGTCAAGTCCATACATATAGGTCTGGCGATAGTTGGTCTGCTCTGCTGAGTAGAGGACTACGGCATTGATGTTGTGCTTGCCAAATGATTTGTCATAGGTAAGCATGTTCTCGATAGCCCAGTTGGTGGTACGCTGGTTGCGGGAGGTGGCATGCGACTCGGAGTTGGAGGTGTTGGAGAAAACACCCTGGCCTACGTAGTTGCCATATTCGCTGGAGCGATAGTTGAGACCGATATTGATGCGGTACTTCAAGCCGTCAACGTGAGGAATCTTCAACTCGCCGTAGAAGTTGTTGTATGTACCGTATGCCTTGGTCTGGTCTTTATGCGAGTTGCCCAAGCTCTTGATGGTGTTCTTGGTATATACCCACTGGTCATCGCTAGCCATGTTGATGCGCTCCTTCAAACTGCCATCCTCGTTGTATGGATTGGCGATAGGGGTAGCACTCAAGGTGTTGTAAAGCCCGAGGTCGGAATTGTTGGTGATGCTATAGTTGCTGTTGGTGCTGAAACCAATCTTGACATACTTGCCAATCTCTTGGTCGATGGCCGCATGGATAGCGTAGCGGTTGAAGTTTTGGGTAGGGATAACCGCTTCGTCGAGGAAATAGGATATGCCGAAGTTGTAGCTGCCATGTGCTGAACCGCCAGATACGCCAATGTCATGGTTGGTGGTAACACCTGTCTCAAACAATTCGTCCTGCCAGTCAATATCGACAGCACCGTCTTCTCCCCATGCCTTCTCGTCGGTACCATACTGATACTTGTTGGCGTATTGGCGAAGTTTGGTGAACTGCTCTGCATTCATCATCGGGTAGCGATGGAACAAGGTCTTGGCGCCCACATATCCATTGTAGGTGACGGTAGGACGCTGCTCTTGGTAGCCTTTGTAAGTCGTGATGATGATGACGCCGTTGGCACCACGGGAGCCATAGATGGCGGTGGCAGAGGCATCCTTCAAGATGTCCATGCTCTTGATGTTGTTAGGGTCGATGTCGTTGATGCTGCCGGCGAAAGGAATGCCGTCGAGCACTACCAACGGGTCGTTGCTGGCAGTCAAGGAACGAGTTCCACGGATACGAATCTGCATGGATGCACCCGGCTTGGAGGATGTCTGCATCATCTGCACACCGGCGATACGGCCTTGGAGGGCATTGGTGATGTCTGCGCCGGGAACCTCACGTACTACGGAACCCGTCACATTGGCCACGGAACCCGTCACGGCTTCCTTGCGCTGGGTGCCATAACCGATGACAACGACATCGTTGAGGCTGTGGCCTTCCTCTTCCATCGAAATCTTGAGGTTTGCTTGGTTGCCTACGGTGACTTCCTTGGTATTGTAACCTACGTAAGAGACAACGAGCACGGCACCTGGCTTCACGTTGATGGAGAAATTGCCATCCATGTCGGTGACCACACCATTGGTTGTTCCTTTTTCTTTAATGGTAGCTCCAATTAGCGGACCCATAGAGTCGCTGATGTTACCAGTTACCTTTTTGTTCTGTTGTACAGCTGTGACGGCAGGAGAGTTTAGTTCCCCGTTCGTAGCCTGTACCTCTGGGGCATACATTCCAAGTGCGGAACACATACCCATCAAGATCGTTGATTGTCTTAGATGTAACTTCATAGTCTAACTGCTTAGGTATTTTAATTATAGAATGTTATGATGTCTAGTTTGGTTGTAACTACTCAGTCATATTGAAATGGGTACACGTATTCAAGGGAGGGCTACAAGTCAGCTCTCCTTTGAAAT
>CAVGEN010000057.1:0-6667 GCA_963628185.1 Waltera intestinalis
TCTCTGCGCTCTTCACACCGTGGTTGTTGGCTGTTACGCCGTAGCCGTAGGTCTGGGTCTCGCCTTTCTCTAAGGTCTCGGTGAATGAAGTCTCCGTGCAACCTGTCTTGACGGTCTTTCCGTCAGGGTAGCGCACGATGTCGTAGGTCAGACCTCCCACGTAGCCGTCGTTCTCGCCAGCCGTAGGTGCTTCCCATGTCACGGTGGCCTGTCCTGTAGAGGCATCTATGGTGGTCGTTACTCCGCCTATCGTCTTGGGCTTGTCGTAGCCGGCATAGTATCGGGCTGTTGTCTTGGGACTCTTGCCCTCGCTGTTGGATATGGTGACGGTGATGTTGCTGTAGCCCGACTTGAGGGTTATCTCGTGTGCTACCTGTGCGCCCGGTGTGGTCGTTCCGTTAGCCACCTCCTGCTTGTCTACCAGGATGGAGTAGCTCAGTTGGGTGCCTGCCTCCATGGTGCCTCCTGCAAAGGTCTTGGATGGTGCCGTAAAGCATACGTTACCCGTAAGGCTGCCCTCCTTGAAGTCGAAGCTGAGGCTGGCAGGTGCGGCAGGTGCATCGTCGGCTGCCTTTGCCTTGGGGATGCTCAGCAAGCTGATGATGTTGTTGTTGACAAACTCGCCTATCTCTGTCAGTTGGGCGGTAGCGAGGTCTACGGTGTAGAGGGTCGATTTCTGGTGTACATCCACGCAGTCCCAGTAGAAGGTGTTGGTGGCTTGGTCTATCTCACCGCTCTGGTAGAAGAAACTGCCGTCTTTCTTTGCCACCTGTACGCCAGTGGAACCGACGAGGGTCTCCTCGGCTGTCTTGGTGTCTATCTTGTACAGGTTGCCGTCGGTGCCGATACCGTAGAGCACATTGTCGCTGGTGATACCCATGGCTACATAGGCACGTTTCAGTCGGCCTATCGTGGTGCGTGTGCCGTTCTCATAGTCGGCAATACCCAGTTCGTTGTAGTTGCCGTCGGCATCGAGGAAGTCGCCGTATACGGTTCCGTCCGCTGCCACGGCTGTCTCGTTGGCTACCATGGTGAAGTCTTCGAGGCGTTTCTCTACTTCCTGTGTCCATGTGTCGGTGTTGTATTTGTAAAGGTACACCATGTCGACACCCCAGAAACTCTGGTACATCACGTAGTACAGGGCATCTTCGAGCCATGCTCCGGCACCAGTGGCACGGAAGAAGTCATCGCCAAACTGTTTGGAGACGCTGATGGGTGCTTTTGTCTCAAACTTGTACATACCGTAGGCGGTGGTGTAGTCGTCCCAGCTGTTGTCGTAGAGCACATTGCCCCAGAGGGTCTTCACAGCCTCGTTGTTCGACTTCAGGATAAGGCCCGGTGTCTGCTGCATCTTGACACCCGGCGCAATGCTGTGGTTGAGGCGTACAATACTGTCGCGCTTGGCGAAGGAAGGCATGATGCGCTGGTGCAACAGCGGATGTTTGGCCTTCGACTCTGCCAGACGAGCCTTCAGCTCTGCAGGTGTTACCTTACCTGGCTTAAGGGAAATAGGGGGGGCGACTTTCTGTGCCAATGCCTGTGCCACACCATATGGTGCGAGCGTGAGCAAGGAAGCAACCCCGGCAATCATTAATGGGTAGTTTTTTGCCATACTGTTTACATTAAGGATTTAATAAAAATTTATATCTTGGGTGCAAAGGTACAAAAAAAGTTCCAAAACGGAATGCTTTTGTTAGAAAAAGTTTCGTTAGCGTTGCAAAATGACACAATATGGGTATGTGCATCTCGAATGGCATCCAAAATAGGAACCGCCGTATGCCGAACGGCACGTATGGTGGTGTGAGAGGTCGGAAAACGAAAGTAGGAAGAAAACTACTTCGTTTTCCTCCTACTCGATTAGTTCGTATTTGTTGTGCTTATTTGTTCTTCAGCAAGTCTATCTCTACGATTCGCAAGACTGGCTTGCCCTTTTTCACTCCGATGAAGTCGAGGCTGCTTGCCTTGCCGCCTGCCAACTCCTTGGTGTCTCCGATCTGGGCCTTGCTCTTGGCGTCGCCTATCATCTTAATGGTGATTTCCTTTGCCTTTACTGGCTTGTCGATGTTGATATGGACGTAGCCGAGGCAAGCATAGGTGTAGCCTTCCCAAACCTTATTCTTGCCAGCGTAGATGGCGAGTGGATACATCTTGTCTCTCCAACCCGTGAGCTTTACGGTAATCTCATCTACGGTTTCTTTCTTGGCAAATTGATAGGTAATCCAGGCGTTCTCAGGGTTGCCGTCACTCTTCCATTCGGTGGTTTCGTCATCGTCGAATGTCTTCTTGGCATCTTCTTGGTTGCTTCCTGCTACCACGCCTACGATGTCAAGGGTTTCCTTGATGTCGGTGTAGGATGGGGTGGAAGGTGTCTCGCCACGAGAGAGGTCGCCCTTCAGTGTCTGCTGGGGCAGGTAGTGGTCGATATCTACTTTCTCTGTGTTGAGTTCGATGCTTGCCACGTCCTTGAAGCCTTCGGCAGCAGCATAAATCTTGATGTTGCCGGGGGTGACTGTACTGCGAATCAGAACACGGTTCACGCCACACTCCACAGGGAGGTCAATCTTGCCGATATAGTTGTCGAAGGTATTGTCGCTATCGGTGGAGTCGAGGATGTCGGCAGCTTTGCGAGCGGCTTTCTGCTCTGCGGTCTCGTTCTTATCCACTACGAGGTTCTGCTTCTTAGCAGCAAGCTTCTGTTTGGTTTCTTCATTTGGAGTAGCAATGCCGCCAAGCCATTCCAGTTCACCTTGGTAGTTGAAGTGGATGGTACGGTTGTCGAGTGGGCATCGTCTGCCTTGCTTATCTACTACCTCCACTTGTACGAGTGCCATGTCGGCGCCATCTGCCTTGAATCCCTCTGGGTTCTGGATGGATGTGAGCTTGATGTGATGAGGTTCGCCTGCGGTCTCGATGGCATAGCGGCTGGTTTCCTTACGGGAAACTTCTCCTTTCTTGCCGTTTTTCTCGTATGTGTAAGCTACTGCCTCAATCTTACCTTCCTCAAAAGGGACGTTCTTCCAGGTGAAGAGCCATTGGTTGTTGCGCTCGCCCTTGCCGAGACTCTTGCCATTCACGAAGAGTTCTACCTCGTCGCCTGTGCTCACTACATATTCGGTTGTTTTGACGGTTCCTGGCTTGTAGTTCCAATGCCCCACGATGTAAGTGGCATCCTTCTCGGGAGATACCCAACCGTTCCATATTACCTGATGGGCGAAGAAGGCATCTTTCGGGATGCGCATGGCATCGGTGACTCCACTCGAACGGTAGTTGGCCTCGCCACGATGATGGGTGTTGGTGTCGGAGAAGATAATCTTGGTGCCACCGTCGCTCACACGTTTGCCTGTTCCCGGACGTTCCTGCCAGTACTCGAACCATTTCTCCACCATACTGGCGGCAAAAATGTCCATATTGTGATTGTACTCGAAGGCTGGTTTGCCACGATAGAGCGGGCCGTCGCCTTCCTTGTGGTAAGGATAGCTTTGCTCGTCCCAGTATTTTCTCAAGCCCTCGTCGCGATGGTACTCCATCGACCACATGGGGTGCTTGTGGCTCTTGTTGATGTACAGCATCTCGCCACCATACTCTGCCTCGTTGATGTTGAGCATTTCCCGGCTGCCGCTTGCTCTGCCTCCATGAGGGTCGAACTCGTCGCGGATAGCCTTCATCTGGAGCATGTGGTCGCGAGATACGCCTTTGTTGCCGCTCTCGTAGAAGATGATGCTTGGGTTGTTGCGGTTGTAGATGATGGCCTCGCGCATCAGTTCCAGTCGTTGCTTCCATCTTCTGCCATCCACGTCTTTCTCTGCATCTCCGGCAGGCATTGCCTGAATCAATCCCACACGGTCGCAACTCTCGATGTCCTGTTTCCAGGGACAAACGTGCATCCATCTAACGAGGTTGCCGCCAGATTCCACCATCAACTTGTTGCTATAGTCGCTGAGCCAAGCGGGAACGCTCATGCCCACTCCTGGCCATTCGTTGCTGGTGCGCTGGGCATAGCCGTGCATCATGATGGCTCTGTCGTTGAGCAAGAACTTGCCCTCGCCAAACTGGGTCTTGCGGAAACCTGTTCGGATGGCGACATCGTCGATTTTGCTGCCGTCATCGGCTTTCAGCAGTGTCTTCACAGTGTAGAGATAACCATATCCCCAACTCCAGAAGTGGGCGTTCTTTAGCAATCCGCTCACTTTCACAGTCTTGGTCTCGCCCGGTTGGAGGGTGTATCTCTCGCCGTCGAAATGACCGACCTCCTTGCCGTCGGCATCCAATACCTTGGCAAAGAAACGGAAAGACCGGACCTTGCTGTCCTCGTTCCTCACTTGCGACTCGGCGTTTACAGTTACTTGTTTGCCGGCAATATCATAGTTGGTGCCATAGATATAGGTACCCGTTGTCTTCAGATTGTTATAAAGTGGCAAGGTCTGGTAGAGCTTGTCGGTGATGTGCAGGAAGACATTCTTCGGGATGCCGCCATAGTTGGCATTGAAGTTCTTGTCGTTCCACTGATAACGCTGCCCCGTGGTGCGCTCATGGTAGTTCCACGAGTTATCTACACGTACGGCGATGACGTTCTGCCCCTTAATAATATAAGGTGTAAGGTCGAAGCCGCTCGCCATTACGCCATTCTCGGTGTAGCCCACCTTCTGACCGTTGAGCCAGATGTCGGCGCCGAAGCGCACGCCCTCGAACTCGATGAAGTACTTGCGGTCGCCCACCTCCGAGATGTTAAAGTGCTTGCGATACCACATGATGGTGTCGCTGTGGTTCTCGATGGAAACCTTGAAAGCCTCCTTCTCGTTGAAGGCACGAGGAAGGGTTACTTGTTTCCAACCTGTGTCCTTGTAGTCTGCCAACTCGGCTCCCTTGATGTCGCCCACCTTGGTTACCCAACCTCCATTAAAATTGAGCTTGGTTCTTTCCACGGCATTCACGTCGATGAGAGCGATGAATGCGAGTAAGAGCAGTAATAGTCTTTTTCTCATTTGTTTTGCTTTTTGATTGTTTTGGTGATACCAGCGGTCTTGTGACCAGTTACTTTTTCTCTATTTGCAAAGGTACAAAAACTTTTGTGTTTGGGTGCGTTCTTTTATTCATTTATATGTAATATTATGCATTTGAGCCGGCTGTAGGGATGCAAAAAGGACGATAATTTGTGTGTGTTGATAGAATTTCCTTATTTTTGTATGATAATATATGTACGAATCGTATGATTTTTGTACTTTTGTCGTGCAATTCTACCAAAAATAGGACTAAAGACATTTTCGTGTAAGTTTGTAAACTAAAAACATAATAAAATGAACAACAAGCTATTTAAGAAAGGTTCAGCTTTTCCAGCAACTCTGTTTTGCACGGCTTTGATGCTTGCGCCTCTTTCCGAGGGGGCAGGTTCTGCTAAGGCAAATACGACCGTTGCTCAGCAGGCTGGTGTTGTCAAGGGTGTCGTACTTGATAGCAATGGAGAACCTGTCATCGGAGCAAGCGTCGTTATCGTTGGTCAAAATGCCACTCAAGGTACAGTGACCGACTTTGATGGTAATTTCAGCCTCCATGTAAAACCTGGAACGCAGTTAAAAATTAGTTATGTCGGTTGCGAACCCCAGACCGTCGCAGCCAAGAATGGCATGAAGGTTACCTTGAAGGATGAGGCTACATCCTTGAAGGCGGTCGAGGTCGTGGCTTATGGTGTACAGAAGAAAGTCACCGTGACTGGTGCGCTCTCCAGTGTGAAAAACGATGACTTGGTCCGTACTCCAGTAGGTAGTGTAAGTAATGTGCTGGGTGGTCAGCTGTCGGGTGTCACTACCGTACAGTATTCTGGTGAGCCAGGTTCTGATGCTGCGAGTGTGTTCGTTCGTGGCCAGGCTACATTTAATAATTCGGCACCTTTGATACAGATAGATGGTGTGGAGCGTCCTACTGATGCAGATGGTGGAACTTCTTTGGGAGATTTGGATCCTGAGGAAATCGAGAGCATTACCGTGTTGAAGGATGCTTCGGCTACGGCTGTGTTTGGTGTGCGTGGCGCCAATGGTGTCGTTTTGATTACGACCAAGCGTGGTGCAGAGGGTAAGACCAAGATTAACGGTTCTACCTCATGGGGTATCTTGACTCCTACCAAGATGGTGGAGCAGGCTAGTAGCTATGAGTATGCCACATTCTATAATCAGATGCGTGCCAACGATGGTGAAAAGCCTATGTTCTCGGACAAGGTCGTTCAGAAATTCAAGGATGGAAGTGACCCGATTCGTTTCCCCAACACCCAATGGGCAGATTATATCATGAAGGATATGACCCTTCAAACCAAGCACAACTTGAACATCAGCGGTGGCACGAAGTCTGCTCGCTATTTTATTAATGTGGGTTACTTCACGCAGGGTGGTCTCTTCAAGGAGTTTGGACAGGACTATGACTTCGGCTATCAATACAATCGTTTCAACTTCCGTGCCAACTTGGACTTGGACGTGACCAAGACCACTACCATCTCATTTAATGCGGCTGGAAATGTCTCTAACGCCAATAAGCCATATACATCTCAAGGTTCTTCGGGCATGATTGCAGAAATGTATCATGCGACGCCATTCTCCAGTCCTGGTATTATAGATGGTAGATATATTTCTCCGTATCGTGATAAATGTACTAACGTATGTTAAACAATTTCGTCGAATTG
>CAVGEN010000058.1:0-37955 GCA_963628185.1 Waltera intestinalis
CATTCAGAATGAAGTGGTGCTAGATGATTTGTTCAAGGTGGAATGAATAGGCAAATTTCAAACGAAAAAGTTATGGCAAAGAAAGAAAATATAAACAAGACGGATTTGGAGCATGTCTTGGAGCAACTGACTGAGCAACAGCTCCGTGCCTTTGTCAAGAAACAGTTGGCGGAGAATAACGATTTGAAGGCGGCTTTTACAAAGGATTTTCAAAAGTACTTTATCAAGAAGGCTTCGGCTGATACATACATCAGCCAAGTGATAGATGCTTTTATGGATGCCGATGAGGATTGTGGCTACATTACGTTTAGAAGTGCGGCGCATCTATCCTCGGAAACCTATGAGGTAATGAAAGCAGCGCAAGAGTTTCGAAGAAACAAGCATTATGAGGCGGATGTGGAAATCTGCTTTACAGTCTTGGAGTATGGAATCGAGGCTGTGAATAACAACGATGACAGTTGCGGTTATCTGGGAGGTATCATGGAGAGGGCGTTTGAGGAATTGGATGCTTTGTCCAAATGCTCGTTGGATGAGGATAGCCGTCTTTGTTTCTTTGACTATTGTTGTGATTATGTAGGGGATGGAACTTTTGATGGTTGGGATTGGCATTGCAAGCTCTATGGTTATCTTGTGAATTTGGCCAAGGATGAGGATGAGTATGAGCAAGTGATGAGAATGCTTGACAAGGACAAGAATCTCAAGGAGGATGGATTCCTTCGTTCTTCACTGATGCAAGCAAAGCGTGACTTGTTGCGCAAGTGGAAAGGAGAGGACGCTGTTCGTGAGTTTGAGAGCTCGAACCTGAACCTCAAGGAATTTAGAGAGAAAGCCATACAAGAGTCGATGGATAAGCGAGATTTCCAACAGGCATATCGTTTGGCTTTGGATGGCATCAAGCAAGTAGAGGATTCGAACTCATGGCATGCGGATGAATGGCGAGAATGGTTGCTGAAGGTGGCAATGGCAGAGAATAGCAAGGAGCAGATAGTGAAATATGCCAGTGTGCTATTCTTCTGCAAGAGCGATTTCGGGAAGTACTTTGATATTCTGCAAGAAAATGTCCCTGTGGAAGAATGGAATTTGTTTGTCGAAAATCTTGCAGCGCAAGCCGAAAAGGAAAAGAAAGGCGAGCAGTATGCTTTCCTGTGCGTGAAGGAAAGGTGGAAGGAAAAGCTCTTTGCTTATATCAAGAAAGGAAACCATATCCGTGATTTCATTAAGTATGAACCGCAGTTACGTTCCACCTATACCGATGCTTATATAGAACGTTATATCCTGCATGTATATTGGATAATGGAACATGCCCGTGAGCGCAATCGTGTTACTTACCAAGAAATGTGTGGTTTGTTGAGAGATGTGTGTAAGTTTGGCGGAACAGAACGAGCCAAGGAGGTTGCCGCCGATTTGCGAGCCAAATATAAGCGTTGTCGTGCTTTGATGGAAGAACTGGGGAAGATTGGGCTGTAATGAGAAAGAAAGCCTTCACACAACAGAATCTGTATATTTCTTGCAAAAAATAATTAGAAAACGATACGACTTCCCGATTATTTTCATTACTTTTGCGGTGGAATAGTATAATCTTTTAAAATTAAGGAGGACAAGATGGATAAGACAAAGATTTGTCCGCAAGCGATACTCTCTAATCATGGCGATATGACTTCGTTTCGTTATGGCAATAATAACATTAGGTTTCGCTCTCCCAAATGCCTTAGGCACTATGTGGATATAAAAGAGTAGTTACACTTAGAATCATTCGTGAGTTTGTGAAAGACAATTTCCAAGACATGTTTTTGGTATGGTCGAAAATGAGCAGCCAAGGATTCCATGGGGAATAACTAAGCTCAAGAAGAGCGGAAAGCAAAAGAGTCAACAGTTTGCTTTCCGCTCTTTTTATGTCCTATATCGAAAGTTTACCACAGTTCCTTAGGCGAGAGGTCCTTGTCCTTTCTGCCCATCAGATAGTAATCGGCAAGGAACTGGAGGTTGGCTTGTGTTATCTTCAAGCCCTCTTCCCTCACATACTTGCTCGTGAACAGGTTGGCGTCTGGGAGCATTCCTGCCTCTATCAGCTTGCAAACAATCTCGTAAGGGAATGGGCGACCGTTGCCACTGATGATGTTGAAACAATCTATCTCAGCACGCTCGGCATTGTAGTAAGGATTTTCTGGCGAAGCAATGCAGTGAGCCACACCATATGTGAGGTTGAAACCTGTATATGGACTTCCGCAGACGATGATGCCCTTCTCGTATTTCTGAGGGAAACGAATCTTTTGTGCAATCTTTGGGTCGATGGTGTCGCAGAACTCCTTCAGAGCCTTGTTGTCCTCCAAGAAAACAAACTTGTCGCCATAGCCCTTTTCCTTGAGCAAGTTGTAGTCTGTGAGGGCTTGCTTGTGGTTAACCCTATTCTTCTCTGCCTCGATGCGCTCCTTGTTCTCCTCGTATAGGGGACTTAGCACAGCTCCAGTCTGCCACCATTCGCCTCCAAACTTAAAGAAGTTGGTGATAAGCACCAACTCGCCGCTGATAAATGGGGTGAAGTCTTCTATGGAAGTGGAGTCCTTGCGAACCTTGATGAGGCTTTCTTCCTCGGCATACAAGTCCTTTACATAAAGATACTTCTCGTCCTCTTTCTTGGCTGCGAAAGCTCTCATTCCCTTATAGTCGATGTCTGTCCACAATTTATGGGCGACATGATGCTCGCTCACCTTGGCAAGCCATTCGGTAGAAGTGAGGGCGAGGAGATTGTTGCGAGAAGTCATCGTGTGCTCTATTTGGATGGTGTAGGCGACAATTTCGTTGAGACCTTGAGGTGACTTTGCCAACTGTTCCAGCTCTAACTGCAAACGCTTGCGGTTGTTGATGTTGAAGTAACAACCATAGTGGAACCATGCCAGCACATCACGGTACTCATAGAACTTGTCCTTGTCGGTTGGCATCTCACAGAGGAAGTCGTAGAGCCGTTCGTTCTCCGGTGCCGTCTCATATACCTTGTCGAGTATGTTGTAGGCAAGTTTTGCGGCAAGCTCCATCGTGCTGAAGAGGAAAGGCACGGCCTCCTGCACATAGCTGCTTTGCTGATAGTGGTGCCAGCAGAGAAACTTGATGTCGGCGAAGTTGATTTCGTCGGGGTCGTAGGCAAGGTCGTTCTCGTTGAGAGCATTCTTGATATATCCCGTCTCATGCTCATAGAATGGGATGTGAACACCGTAACGCTTTTTGCACTCGGCAGTAAATGTCTTCCAGATGCAAGTGCCGGATAGGATGTCCTCGAAATAGCCGGCGATGCAGAGAGCCAGTTGCTTGGCATCCTCTACGTTCTTGAATTGATGGGTGAAACACGCCTCGTCGAGGGCATGGTATATCTCGTTTGCCAACTCGGTGTAGTACAAATCCACCTCGTCTGGTTTCTCGTATGGATGCATAGCCATCCAGTCTTGCGTGAAAATTATTTTTTTCATACGGTCTTGTTCTTTGGTTATTATCTCTTGTTCCTTGTTATTCGTTCGGCACGGATGCCGAACGAATTAGATGCAAAGATAATGAAATCTGCGCAAAGATGCAAGAAAATGCGGATAATTCTTTTGCTTTTCCGAAAAAAAGCATCCTCTTGCCTATGCCCTGGGAATGAAATGACGGCATTTTGCCTATGTTTTAGGGAGAAATCTGCCTGTTTTTGCCTATATTTTAGGAAAAAGTCGTATCTTTGCAGCGTTGGAAGTAAAAAGGAAAAGCTATGATATATAGACAATTGACAGAGCAGCTCCAGGCATGGAGCGAAAAAGAAAACCGCAAACCGCTTGTCTTGCGAGGTGCAAGACAGGTGGGGAAGACCACGCTTGTCGATGAATTCAGCAAGCGATATGAGGTGTATATCAAGCTGAATCTGGAGCAGAGCTCGGATGCCTTCATTTTCTCGAAGTCGGACGATGTGAGGGAAATCTACCAGTATCTCTGCGTACAGAGGAAGGTGAAACTGGATTCTTCCAAGCGCACGCTCCTGTTCATCGACGAGATACAGAATGAGCCGAGGGCGGTAGGCTTGCTGCGCTACTTCTACGAGGAGATGCCGTGGCTTCACATCATAGCGGCAGGCTCTCGCCTCCAGACGCTCATCAAGCAGCGCATTTCCTTTCCAATGGGAAGGGTGGAGTATCTTTCGCTCCGCCCCTGCTCTTTCTTGGAATATCTCGATGCGATAGGGGAAAGTGCCTTGGCAGAGATGGTGAGGCAAGTGAAGGTTTCTCCGCTCTATCATGAAACTCTCCTCGCCCATTTCAACCGCTATACGCTTGTCGGGGGAATGCCGGAGGCATTGGCGGATTATGCACACCATGGCGATATCGTCCGCTTGGCCCCCGTCTACCGCTCTCTCTTGGATGGCTACAATGAGGATGTGGAGAAATATGCACGCAACGACAGCCAGTCCAAGGTGATTCGCCATCTCCTCACCCATGGCTGGGCGGAGGCAGGACAGACGATTACGTTTAATCGTTTTGGCGGAAGCAATTACACGAGCAAGGAGGTGCATGAGGCGCTGGAGGTGATGCAGAAGACGTTTCTTCTCAATTTGGTCTATCCCGTCACGGCGGTCAAGGCTCCGGCGATACCGGTCCAGACCCGCCAGCCCAAGCTGGTGTGGGTGGATACGGGCATCATGAATTTCTCCGTGGATATTCAGGCGGAATATCTCCAGGGTGGCTCTTTGCTGGATGTGTGGAAAGGCCATGCTGCCGAACAAATCGTAGCGCAGGAGCTTCGTGTGGTGTTGGACAGGAACTATCGCAAGGAGCAATATTTCTGGGTAAGGGACAAGAAAGGCTCCAATGCGGAGGTGGATTTTGTGTGGCAATACCAATCTTCAATCATCCCCATAGAGGTGAAGTCGGGCACGAATGCCCATCTTCGTTCCCTCCACTCCTTCATGTCCCAGCCCGATGCCCCCGACATTGCCGTCAGAATCTGGCCTGGAGAGTTTGTCATCGACGAGGTGGTGTCGCCCACAGGCCATCCTTTCCACCTCGTCAACTTGCCGTTTTACTATGTAGGTGTAATGGATGAGATTTTGGACAAGATTTCCTTGCTTTTTCGAAAAAATAATCGTACCTTTGCACCCGAATTTAGGCAACCTTGAAGAAAGCGTATGGTTGCCGCAAGCGTTTCGGAAGGATTTTGCACCCTAATTCATGGCTGGGAGGGTGAATTCGGCCTTCCTTTTTTAGAATGAATTAAGGTAAAAAGAAACATTGAAGACATTTGAAGAATTGGGCGTGAGCGAAGAGATTCGCCGTGCCATCGAGGAGCTGGGGTTCGAGAATCCCATGCCTGTTCAGGAGGAAGTAATCCCTTATTTGTTGGGTAACAAGAATGATGTCATCGCCTTGGCGCAGACGGGTACGGGCAAGACCGCCTCTTACGGCATCCCCGTCATCCAAAAGACCGATGCGAGTAGCAAGGACACGCAGGCGATTATTTTGAGTCCGACCCGTGAACTTTGCCTCCAGATAGCCGACGACTTGAACAGCTTTGCCAAGTACATCGACGGATTGCACATCGCCGCCGTGTATGGCGGTACAGACATCGGGAGCCAGATCCGCACGCTGAAGCATGGTGTGCAGATTATCGTTGCCACCCCGGGGCGTTTGCTCGACTTGACCAACCGTGGCGTGGCGCAGCTCGAAAACGTGAACAATGTGGTGCTTGACGAGGCAGACGAGATGCTCAACATGGGCTTCTCGGAGAGCATCAATGCCATCTTCGAGAACGTGCCTGAGGAAAGGAACACACTCCTCTTCTCCGCCACCATGAGCAAGGACATCGAGAAAATAGCCCTCAACTATCTGCACGACCACAAGGAAATCGTGGTGGGCAGCCGCAACGAGGGTGCAGAGCACGTGAACCATATCTATTATCTCGTGAACGCCAAGGACAAGTATCTAGCCCTGAAGCGTGTCGTGGATTATTATCCTCGCATCTTTGCGATTATCTTCTGCCGCACCAAGTTGGAGACGCAGGACATCGCCGACAAACTCATCAAGGACGGTTACAACGCCGAGGCCTTGCACGGCGACTTGAGCCAGCAGCAGCGCGACCTTACCATGCAGAAGTTCCGCAACCATACGGTGCAGTTCCTCGTGGCTACCGACGTGGCAGCCCGCGGCTTGGACGTGGACGACCTCACCCATGTAATCAACTACGGTTTGCCCGATGACGTAGCGAGCTACACCCATCGTTCGGGTCGTACGGGGCGTGCCGGCAAGAAGGGAACCTCTATTTCTATCATCCATACTCGTGAAAAGTTCAAGGTGCGCCAGATAGAGAAGCAGCTTGGCAAGGACTTCGTGGACGGCGTGCTGCCAAGCCCCGAGGAAATTTGCAAGAAGCAGCTCTTCAAGACGATGGACGACATCATGAAGACCGATGTGGATGAGGAGCAGATAGAGCCTTACATGGCGGAAATCAACCGCCAGTTCGACTACATCGACAAGGAGGACATCATCAAGAAGATGGTGACTATCACCTTCGGAAAGTTCCTCGACTACTATAAGAACGCACCAGAGATTATCAAACCCGAGACAGGCAAGGGCACAAAGGGCGGTCGTGGCTCGGAGGCTCGCGGAAGCCGTGGCGAACGTGGCAAGGTGTCGAATGGTCGCCGCAAGCATGAGGCTGAGGCGGGATTCAAGCGTCTCTTCATCAACCTCGGCAAGGCGGACGGCTTCTATCCCGGTGAAATCATGCAGTACTTGAACAAGCATGTGAAGGGACGCCAGGAGGTGGGTCACATCGACTTGCTCAGCAAGTTTGCCTACATCGAGGTACCCGAGGCGGATGCCAAGCGAGTGATGAAGGCATTGAACGGTACGGAGTACAAAGGCAGGACCGTGCGTTGCAACGATGCCGACGAGGAAGGCCATGGCAAGTCGGCACGTGGCGGACGCTCTTCCGAGGGGAAAGGTCGTAGAGGTTCTGATGATAGCCGTGGCGGAAGAGGAAACCGTGGCGAGGGGCGTAGCTCCAAAAAGTCTCGTGCCCAGCAGGAAGACACTGGCGATTGGCGTCAGTTCTTTCAAAAAAGTAACGATGTCAAGTTGAAGGGCGAGGAGCCCAACTTCGAAGAAGAAGGTTGGGCACGCCGCCGTCCTAAGAAGAAATAGTTATATATAAGGTAAAAACCTGCATCAAGCAAGAGGTAAATCTCCCATTTGATGCAGGCTTTTTTGTTAATTAATACCAAAAACTTCTCGCCGTTAGTTCCCCAAAAACATTGGCAAGGTCCTGTTTTCCCCCTATGAGATTGCAAAAAAACACATTTTTTAGAATATATTTCGCTCATTTTTATTACTTTTGCACTCGATTACACGACAAAAGAGCAACAATTGTATAAAGATAAAAAACATGAGCAACAAAAGAATCTTCGCCACATGGTGCCTGCTATTGTGCTTCACCTGCGGCATTTTAGCCCAAGAGCAACCGCAACAGAAAAACCCCATCATGAAGGTTGTTTTCAATGAGTTGATTTACCAAAAGCCAGAGGCCAAGAAAGGCGTGTCTAGCGTACTAGGCGCAATCACCGACTTGGTTTCCGGTCAAGTGACCCAACAGGAAACGAGTTATGTGGAGGCTGTCAGATCCTCCGCCATCAAGGGCATAGCCCAAAGCCGACGCTTCACCATCATGGACGGCAACACGGATGTCGCCGACTACTATGTAGATGGCACCATATCCAATGTCAGCACCACCACCAAGACGGAAAGCTTAACCGACAAAAACGGCAAGAAATACACCAAAACCACCTACAAGGCCAACATCGGCTTGACCCTGCACGTGAAGAACTCACAGACCAACACTATCACGGCAAGCCCTAGCTTCAACATCTCCGACTACGACATGTCGTGGGTGGAGACTGCCAACGGAGCCATCAACAACGCACTCGAAAAACTGGCCTATCGCGTGAACGACTACTTCGACCGCCTGCTGCCTCTGCGCGCCAACATCATCGAGGGTGCAAAAGACAAGAAGGATAAGCAGAAGGAGGTATATATCGACCTCGGGTCTGCCACGAAGGGTGTCTATACCGGCATTCACTTCGGGGTGTTCGTAGTAAGAACCATTGCCGGCAAGGAAGCCAAGAAGCAGATAGGAAAACTTAGAATCATATCGGTGATGGGTGATGACATCAGTCTCTGCAAGGTGCAGAGCGGGGGCAAGGACATCAAGGCTGCCATCGATGCCGGAGAAAACATCCGTATAGAATCCACCGACTAATGCTTCCCTACGAGAACCCAGAATATTTAATAATGATAATCAAATTGATAAGAATGAAGAAAAAAGCAACCGTCCTCATTGCCTCTGCCATGGCTCTGCTCTCTACAAGCACTGCCAATGCCGACGAGGGAATGTGGACCATCTACAACTTGCCCAATGCTGTGTATGAGATGATGCAACGAGAGGGCTTTTCCTTAACTTACGACCAGCTCTACAATGGCGAAAACGCACTGAAGAACGCCGTAGTAAACTTCTCGGGCTATTGCTCGGGCGTGGTGGTTTCTCCCGACGGACTGGTATTTACCAACCACCACTGCGGCTTCGAGTCCATTCGCAGCCACTCCACCGTGGAGCACGACTACATGCTCAACGGCTTCTTTGCCAAGAACTACGAGGAGGAACTGCCTAATGAGAATATGTTCGTGAGCTTCATGGTTGACCAGAAGGACGTGACCGATAAGGTGATGGCCCTTGGCTATGAAACACTTGACAAAGAGAAGCGCAGCGAGTTCATCGACTCCCTGGAGACCGCAATGACCAAGGAAGTGAAGAAGAACGACTCCACCCTCCACGTCACCATACAGCCTTTCTACGAGGGCAACAAGTGGTATGCCACCACCTACCAGGACTTCACCGATCTTCGCTTGGTCTTCGCCATCCCCAAGTCGATGGGCAAGTTTGGTGGTGATACCGACAACTGGATGTGGCCCCGACAGACCTGCGACTTCTCCGTGTTCCGCATCTACGCCAACCCCAAGACCAACGGTCCTGCCGCCTACAGCAAGGACAACGTGCCTTATCACCCCAAGCGTTGGGCACAGGTATCATTGCAGGGCTACAAGGACGGCGACTATGCCATGACCATGGGCTATCCCGGCAGCACCGAGCGCTACCTCTCCAGCTACGGCATCCAGATGATGCGTGACGCAGAGAACACTCCCCGAGCACAAGTTCGCGGCGTGAAACAAGAGGTGATGCAGAAGCACATGCGCGCCGACGAGGCTGTGCGCATCAAGTACGACAGCAAGTATGCCCAGAGCAGCAATTACTGGAAGAATTCCATCGGCATGAACAAGTGCATCGACTCCATCGGCATCATCAACATGAAGCGTGAGTACGAGACGCTTCTCCGTGCCTGGCAGGACACCGCCAAGGCAGCCAAAGACCTCGCCCACAAGGTGGATTTCGACAAGCTAAAGAAACTCTATCAGGAGAGTACAGACATCGCCTATGCCTGGACCATTTTTTCCGAGACCTTCACGAGAAGGAGCAACGTGGAGTTCTCCACCCGTGCCTTCAAACTCCAGCAGAACATGGAGGTGAAAGGCTCCGAGAAGAACAAGAAGAAACAATACCACGAATTTGATGACAACAGCGACACTTGGGACAAGGCTCTCGACCTGGAGGTTTTGGCTACACTCCTGAAGAACTACAAGGAGCACGTGGACACCAAGTGGCTGCCCAAGTTCTACAAGACCATCGACACCCAGTTTGGCGGCGACTACAGCAAGTATGTAAACTATCTCTGGGACAAGTCTGCCATCATGAAGAAGGGAGCCAAGCTCTATTTCAACAAGAAAGGATATGAGAAAGACCCTGGTGTAAGCTATGGCATGGATCTCAACGACATTTACGCCGACCTTGCAGAGGCGCTTGGTGCCAATGCCGACAGCATTGCCGAGCAGGAGAAGTATCTCTGTGCCGCCAAGATCCGCATGGAGGAAGACATGCCCCACTACAGCGATGCCAACTTCACCATGCGTCTGAGCTACGGACAGGTGGGCGGCTTCGACCTCGGTGGAAAACCATCGGGCTACTACACCACCGCAGAGAGCATCGTAGAGAAGATGAAGCGCGGTGACAAGGTACTCGACTACTACGCCGAGCCCATCATGCACGAGCTTCTATCAGAGAAAGACTTTGGCAAGTACCAGGACAAGACTACAGGAAAGATGCAGCTCTGCTTCCTGACCAACAACGACATCACGGGCGGCAACTCGGGCAGTCCTATGTTCAATGGCAAGGGAGAGTTGATTGGCCTAGCCTTCGACGGCAACTGGGACAGCCTCAGCTCCGACATCAACTTCGACAAGAGACTGGCAAGATGCATCGGTGTAGACATCCGCTACGTCCTTTATCTCATGGACAAGTGGGGACATGCAGACCGACTGCTGAAGGAAATCAATGCGAAGTAACATCATTATTCAACTTTCGGAAATTTCCGAAAGTTGAATAATATCTAAGCCTCATAAGCAACATATCAATATTGCGAGATATTGTTCAGTTCCTTCATCGTCACCTCGTGCGGCTTCTCCGCCAAGGTTTTTCGCAGGTTCTCCACCATCGTTTCCACTAAAGGATGGAAATCATTGGGGCGCATATAATCCAACACACTCTCATAGAAAGACCTGCCCTCGGGATATTGCGAAACCTTTTCGAGGTCGCTCATGCAAACAAGAAGTTTGCCCTTACCTATTTTCCATTCCATTACCAGTCCGAGCTTGTGATTGCGCTCGATGTTGTCGATGACTTGCACAATAGGCTTGTAGTCCTTGAAGCAATCCAATACATCTGAATTGGCTTTCCCCTGGCAAGATGGCTTGCTTCGCCACCTTTTCATTACCGATGGTCACCTTCCATTCGCCAGCGAGCGAAATGCTTTGTGCGTGTATGCCCAGACTTGTCAACCCCAAGCAAACGATGAGGATTGATTTCTTCATGAAAGGATGATTTTTTGTTTTCAACTCAGTCGATAAGCGGTAGGAGTAAGCCCTGTGTTCTTCTTGAACACCCGATTGAAATGCTGGGAGTATTGGAATCCGAGGTCGTAGGAAATCTCCGTGATACTCTTCTCCGAACCGAGGAGCATTGATTTAGCGAGGTCGATGATTTTGTTCTGGATATACTCCTGCGCATTGACGCCCGTCTGCTTCTTGACGAGGTCGCCGAAGTAATTGGGAGAGAGACAAATCTTGTCAGCGAAGTATCTCACGGTAGGCAAGCCTTCCATATGGGGCTTGTCGCCGGTGAAATAATCGTCGAGCAGGTTCTCGAATCTGGTTAGCACATCCTTGTTCTGCACCTCTCGGGTTGCGAACTGGCGAGAGTAAAAGCGCATGCAATAGTTAAGCAAAAGCTCGATGTTCGTGGAGATGAGCCGCCTTGAGAACTTGTCAGCGGGCTGGTTCAACTCCATCTTGATTTTCTCCAGACAGTCGAGAAAAATCCTCTTCTCCTCGTCGCTGAGGTGCAGCGCCTCGTTGGAGCTGTAGGAGAAATAAGTATAGTTGCGCATCTCGCGGGCCAGGGGCGTACCCTTGATGAGGTCGGGATGGAACACCAGGCCCTTCGCCTGCGGCACCATGCCGGGGTTCATCACCACATGGCTCACCTGCCCCGGTGCAAAGCTCGTCACCGTTCCCTCCTGGTAGTCGTACCTCTGCCTACCATAGCGCACGATGTTGCAGCCCAGATTCTCCTTCAGGAAAAGGGCATATACGCCATAGTTGAACGTGAAATCGGACGGAAACTTTGTTCCGTCCTTCGTATCCACCACCGCCACGAGCGGATGCTGCTTTTCTAATCCGAACACCTCGCAATAGTCGTCCACGGTGTTTAGCTTGATTATATTTTCCATTGCCTTTACTTCTAATTTACATTATAAGTGCAAAAGTAAGAAGAAATTCTGAAAAAGCGGAAGAAATCCATAAACATTTTAACTGTACAGATCGAATCATTTTCTTATTAAAGGATACTTATTTTATAACTTCAAAAAAATGAGGATGCCATCCTAAAGAGAGAGAAAGGACTTAGATAATCTTACGGAGATAAGACTTCATCTCCTTGCTCGAGAGATAGATATGAGTCTCCACCGTGCGCTTGCTCAAACCGAGTCGTTCCACAATCTCGGCGGTTGTCATGCCGTCGTGCTTATACATCTTATATATATTGGCACGTTTGGGAGGCATCTCTGCCAGACGTTTCCGCTCGAAAGAGAGAATGTCGGCGGCTTCTACGCGACGAGCCACCGAGTTGTCATTCATGCTACCGATACTGTACATCATCTGCATTTCCGTCTTACGAACAAATGCCTTATGACGAGCATCATCAATAATCATGCGCTTCGCCATCATGAGGAGTAAGTTCTTGGCTGTATCGCCAGAGATAACATCAAGTGACATTATCTTGACAAAAAGTTCTTGAGTCATATCTTCGGCAGCCATCACGTCGTGCGTATAGCTCATGAGATATTGCTTGAGGTCGGCATAATACTTCTTATAGATAGAAGACACCACACTGCGGTTCTGGAGTTTGTCGTTTTGTTCCATATCTAATAGGTTTAAAATTTGCATTGCTTAGTTGTTGATTGCATAATCCGTTTCGGATTTACGAATGCAAAGATAAAACCTTTTCCAATATTAAGCAACTTTTCAAGTGCCAAGTGCCGCCAACTCCTTTTACAAGAAGTTTATTTTATTTAACTTCTTATATTTCAAATATTTACAACCACCATACATCGAGTCTGTCTAATTTAGGCAAAGCCACAAGTGCATCTTTTACACTATTAAATCCCCCAATTACCCCACTTGCCCCAGTTACCCCACTTGGGATAATTGGGTATGTTTTCCATAGGTCTTGTCCGTACCATCTCCGTACCAACTCCGAGAAACAGGGTATAGAGGGGCATTCTATAAGGCAAAGTTGTGTACGGAAACAGCAAATAGGAAGAACACTACAACTTGATATTTTGCTTCTTCAAATATTCCGTTGGAGTCATTCCCTCAACACGGCGGAATGTACTGAAGAAGCTCGACTTCTTGAAACCACATTTCTCGCTAAGTGCCGTAAGCGTATATCTCTTGTATTCCCCCTCAGCTAACAGTCGCTTGAACTCATCCAAGCGATAACGGTTGATGAACTCATAATAATTTTCTTTGACATACAGGCTAAACACCTGGCTCAACTTACTCGAAGAAATCCCCAGCACATCCGCAAGGTCGCTCATCCTCAATTCGACCTCCGTGAAGCAGCGGCTCTTCTCTATGTATTCCCTCATACGCCCCACAATGTCGGCAAACTCTTGCTCATCCACCTTCACACGAGCGTACTTCTGAGACGTGTTGCCATCGAATTCGCCGCTCTTCACCTTTCGTTCTTCATTCTTAAAAGTTCTTCGTTCTTCACTTTCCATCTCTGCGTTCTGCTGCTCTCGCTCCACTTCCATCAGTGCCGTTTCTATCTCATCACGTTCACTCAAAAGAGCCTTGGCGTTCTTGTGATAGTTACGCCACATGAAGAACAAGATGCTTGCAACGACCAAAGCTATCAGTTCGAGGATGGCAAGCCAAGAAGGTGTCACCGTTATCGTATAGTCACACTCCGTAGCAGGAGCACCCGCCAACCTTACTCTCAGGTGATGGACGCCCAACATAAGGCCTTCCAACACCACGTCCTTGCCATCATTCACGCTACACCATCCCTTGTCTCCATCCAGCTTATACTGGTACAAGCGACCGAAAGGACGCGCATAGTCTTGCAACAAGATGCGGAAAGAGAGCTTCTCAGAAACGACGTTCCAGTTGAGATGGATATGACGCCCGTCATTGCCCTGGTCTTCCCATGTATATTGCATCAAGTCACTGCCTCGACGCACATCATAAAGACTGATATGGTAAGGATTGTTGCGAAGCCAATGGTCCAAGGCACGCCAATCCACCTCCATCAAGCCATTGGAAGTTGCTATCCATATATTCCCCTTACCATCCATGTGGATGCCATTGCTGTTGATAAACTGGCACATCAATCCCTCACCATACCCAAAGTGCTGCAAGTCTTGCATCTGATAGTTCATACGATACAAACCACGGTCGGTTACTATCCAATAAGAGCCTTTCATGTCATCCAAGAAACCATAGATAATGCTGTTGAGCAATTCGCTTGGCATTTTCAGTTGTCCAAACTTGGCCATCGCCGGGTCGGTATAATACACATCCGTTTGCTTCGGGAAGAACATCAATCCTTGATGACCTTTCACACACCCCAAGTTTGTCTCTGAGTTGAAGAAACCATCAGGGAAATGCGAGTTCTCGAAAGTCTGCGTGGCAGCCACATAAAGGGATATGCCTTGCGAACAAGCCCAACCGTTTCCTTTGCCGTCAAACTTGAAATAGACAACTCCCCCACAGAGGCGTGAGTTGTTCTCTGTGTATCTCTTCATGTGTCCTTCCCCATCCCACACAAAGATGCCCTCGCCTGTTCCTATCCAAAGTTTGTTATCCCTGCCGATGTCAAACGAGGACACGGTGGTTGTGGTGAGCAATGGTTCCCCAGGAACACGAGAGACCGCAAAGGTCTGCGGATTCAACACCAACATACCTCCATCGTAGGTAGCGATGTAATATTGCCCTTTGAAGTAAATAATATTGGTGATGATATGAGCTCCAAAGAGCTGTTCCGGCGGCAGCAACTTGACAAAACGGCGAGCCTCATCCACATAGTACAGACCGTCATTGGTACCTATCAATTTCACCTGATTGCCGATAAAGAAAGAGCGGACAGCAAGCCCGTCTGTCGTAAAGTCGCCAAAGTGATAACGTTGGAAGATAGGCGCATTGTAAAAGGTGTAGCACATACCAAAGCGGAAGAAGCCGAACCAGTCGACCCCATGCTTATCCTTTGTAAAACAATAAACGGCGTCACTTGGCAACCGATGCTTCCTGTCACCCTTGGTATGATAGAATGCCTTGACCTTTGCAGTCTTCGCATCCAGCAGATAGGCTCCCGAACCATCCGTAGCTACTGATATTTCTCCCCGAGCCGTCGCTTGCAAGTAAGTCACAACATTGCCCACGCCTTCTATCCGCATAGGCAGACACTCGTCTTTCGGAGAACAAACAAACAACCCATTGTTCTTTGTTCCTATATAGAATTTATCGTGATAGATCGCCAAGCGACTCAAAGCCGCCCCCTTGGGCATCTTATCGGCAATGACATAAGAACGAAACTTGCCCGTCTGAGGGAAATAACAGTTGAGCGCATAACGGCTCAGAAACCAGACGTTCCCCTGTGCGTCGCCCTTGATGTCACGCACACCGTTCTCCACGCCCATCCTAGAGGCTCCCACCGTCACCAGCTGCGTTTTCTTTCCATCATAGACATGCAATCCCTCACGATTTCCTACATAGATTCGCCCTTTGCTTGCCCAGATAGCCTCACCCTTGGATAAGCCGTTCAATATCTGATGAAAGTCCTTGTCAACAGCTCGTTTTTCAAAGATTCCTTTGCCTGTAGCGACATAGATGTTATGTTCTTCACTTTCATAGATGTCATACACATAGTTAGGATAGCTCCCATCGCTGCTCATCTTGAAGGTCACCATTCGCTTGCCATTATAGAGGCTCACGCCATCGCTCGTAGCCAGCCACATACGCCCTTGATGGTCGGGCATGATGCGGGAGACGGACTCCCCGGAGAGTCCGTCCTCCTTGGTGACGAAATGGAAAACTTCATCGTTCACGATGTCTGCATGAGCCGTCAGCAAGCAGAACGTCAGCAACAGTAGAGTTATATAATGATGTCTATGCTTCATTGTTTTACCTTTGCAAGATTATAATCTGCTTGCAAAGATAGTGCAAATCGAAGACAATACAAAATAAATATTTAGTTTTTTACGTATAAATCCCCTATGGAAGCCATCAAGTTTTGCGGAGAACAGAGCGAATCTGAAAGGCTAACCTTGCCATTCTCCGAACAAACGAACTTCTGCTCGGTTCCATTCTTCAACTTCACGATGATGCCCACGGCACCCGGCTCTCCCGGCGTAAAGTAATCGACGGAAGCTATGTTGCCCGGCTCCGTATCGGAACTTGGCTCATAGACGCAGACGAAAGGATGGTTCCACGCCTCACCCTTCTGCCGTGCCACAAAGGTAAGGACAGGCTGGGTTTCCACCTTGTATGGTTGATTAGGCATACGCTCATATTCGAGGTTGGCAGGAGAAAGAGCTTGGAAGACGGTGCGGTTCTCGTCCGCCTTCATCCACATCGTCATGGTTATCTCATGCTGCCCATCCATCGCCTCAACCACCTTTTCATTCTCTATCTTGGTAACAAACTGTGTCTTCACTGCCCCTTTCATCTCTGCGCTCACCTTATCATATATATAGGAGTAAGCATAGAGATGACCGCCAGCAAAGGCAAGTTCCTCGGTAGGTTTCATATCAAGGGGGTTACCCGACACAGCATCCATCACCCTCATCGTCTGACCTAGGTTGTGATAAAAATAGTCGTGGGTCTTGTCGCCCCCCTCTTTCTTACGGCTACGGAACACATCTATATAATATCCGCCTTTATCAGACGTCTTGACGATGGCAGTGGTACGCTGTTGGTCGGCTTGGGCCTCCGGCTCCACAAATCCCACTGTGACATAAGTCAACTTATCCTTTTGTTCAGAAGTCACTACTTTGAAACCATGCTGCGACATCATCACAGGATAGCTCGACACACCATCCACCACCACCGTATTGTGGGCGGGCATCTGAGAGTAATACTCCGCATAGTCGAGACCGCTATAGAGGAATTTGCCGATACCAGCGTCAGGGCCGAGCACGTAGCCCTTCCCATAAAGTTCCAGCGAGATACCATTGGCATGGGCATGATTGCCAAGACTTCCATTGAGCGAAGCCATGAGGTCGTGCTGCCTGTCCATCCCCGTGCGCAGGGTTACCCAAGAGACGTTGGGCGCATAAAATATCTTGCTTGTATAGTGATTTATTTCGGCAACAGGAGCATCGGGAGCCACCGCTGCCTTGAAGCGGTTCATCTCCGAGGCAAGCCTCTTGTCCTTATGGCGAGCGGCATACTTCAGGATATGGTCGATACCACTCGTATTCAGATAGCTGGGATGCGTATCGCCAAAGCCTACTATCATGCGGTTAGGAAACAGATATTCCGCCGAAGTCTTCACGGCGTCCACCAAGACAGGATGCTTGGCGAAAAGGTCGATATCCGCCTTCTCATCGAGTCGGTTGGCGAAGTCGCAGATAGTGCCTAGCACGGTGGTGCTATAGCCCGGCGACTCATACCAAGTCTTCGCCTGCTTATCAAACCCGAAGTCGAAGAGTTTGTTCATGCTCCACTGCCGTATGCTGTCCTTGTTGACCACATAGTCGAGATAATATTGCTTGCCCTTGCCGTCGGCATACGCCTTGTCATCTTGTAGAACCAAGGCTATCTTCACAATGAAGTCTGCCTGAAACAAGTTCCAGTTGTTATGTGGTACACCGTTGGCGATGATGTTCTCCGCCCATTTCTTGAAACCAGTCTCGATGATGGCTTGGTCATCCTTCACCAAATCCCTGACAAGAGGATACATCTGGGTGAGTTCATTGATGATGTCCTCGTGTATCACCTCGAAGGTTGTCATGCCGACAAGCGTCTGCTGGTGTCCATGATTCAAGTCGACAGGCACATTGCGGTAGGCAATGCCTTTCATATAGACATCGAATACCTTAGCCGCCATCTGTCCGTAACGCATCTCTCCAGTGGCGGCATAGATGCGTGCGGCATCACGGGCTATGCCCATGATCTGTCGGTTAACGCTGGCGATACTGCAACCTGTCTTGGCTGGGAACGTCTTCTCCATCTTGCCCGACACATTGTTAATATATGTCACGTTTCCCGTCTCGTCATCGTCGTAAGGCACGATGTCTTTAAGTTTTGGGCGGTTGTATTGGCTTGCCGAGCCACGGGTACCATTATATTTCACCGTAGGCTCTGGCGCCCGCTCCCCCCCAACCTTCACAAAGGTTTCGCCATTCACAAAGACATCCGCGGCATGGCTCTTCCAATACATCTGCAGGCGGGAGCAGAGCCAGTCGGGCTGCTTATCGACTTGGCTCATCACGTTCTCTATCTTTTCCTTCAACTTGGTTATCCCAGGGTCTTCCCCTTTCTTCTTGCCCTTGGCGAATCCCAAGGAACAAGCAGCGACGAGCATCCAAGCGATCAAAGTCATGTAGAATACTTTCTGTTTCATTTATCATTTCTTTTTATTTCCGTCTATAATACGATTCCCGAAAGGATTATACGTACAATGGAGCGTGCCTAATTATTAGGATATACGTGTTGAAAGAATGGCTCATCGGTGCAAAAACAACAACAATCCTTTAACTTTCCCAAAAATATACTAAAAAAACATTTGCCTCTAAGTATTTCAGCCTACATTTTTGTATTATTGGAGTATAATAACTAACAAACGTACAACTATTATGAAAAGAATCCGATTTATAACAGTATTCGCAGCCCTTTTGCACGTTCTGTGCATATGGGCCGACAGTGCAAGCCTCAAGTTGCATTTCAACTTTGAGAACGTAACGGGCGGAAATGTCCAAGAGGTCATTTCCGAGGGTAACATCGTGGGAACCCTGATGAATAATGCCAAGGTGGTGACGATGGGTAAATACCATGTGTTAGACTTAGGCTCCGGGAACGGGTATTTCGACATGGGCGAAGCCGCAGGAAAAGTCTTGGCTGCATGCAGCGACTTCTCCATCAGCATGTACTACTATGTAGATTCCAAACAAGACATCTCTGGGTTGGGGAACTTCTTGTTTACATTCAGCAACAATGCAGAATGTACCCAAACCACAGGCAAATATTATTTCTACACGCTCAACACGCAACGGGTTGGGTCTTCTTCCGCCGGCTATGGTAGCGAGAAGAGCGTCAATGCCTCGAAAATCTCCAGCAAAGGAAGTTGGGTAAACGTGGTGTTCGTACAAAATGGTACGACAGGCACCCTCTACATAAACGGCTGCAAGACGGCAACCGCTACCAGCAACACGATTTCCGCAATCTTTGGGAAGGATGCGCCAACAAATAACTGGATAGGTCGATCGCCCTTTACAGGCGACACCTATCTAGGAAATACTAAAGTAGCAGACATCCGTATTTACAATGGAGCATTGACAGGAGCAGAAATTGCCAAGTTGGGCATAGACGCAGATGACTACGAGCATGAATTCCGCCACGGCACACAAGGAGACCTGACAGCCCTGAACACAACCTTGCAAGAAGCCTCGGAACTTCTCAACGGGGATGCAAGCATCTATACAGCAGATGCCATCTCCATACTTTCAGACACGTATGAGACCATCAAGGCCAAGAGCGAGAAAGAGACCTTGAGCCAGACCGCAATAGACGAATATGCGACAGACCTCAAGACTGCCATCCAGAATGTGAAGATCACACAGGGCTTGATATTCACCGACACCGAGCTAACTACAACATACGACACCAACCGCGGCTTCCGCCACCCAGGCGGTCTGCATACCGATGCCGACTTTGAGAGAATCAAGGCCCAACTGGCTGCAGGCAACGAAAAGGTAACCGCTGCTTACAACATTTTGAAAAATGCAGAATTTGCACAACCCACTACAGCAACATGGCCAGTAGAAACTATTATTCGAGGTGGTAGTTCTGGGCAAAATTACATCAATGCAGCTCGCGGAGCATCAATTGCTTATCAAAATGCCCTACGTTGGAAAATAGAAGGGAACGAGGCATGTGCTAAACATGCAGTAGATGTACTGATGGCCTGGGCTAACGCTTGTAAAGGTATCGGTGGAGACTCTAACTTTGCCTTAGCAGGAGGTCTTTACGGCTATGAATTTGCACAAGCGGCAGAATTGATGCGTGACTACGAGGGATGGAAGCCTAAGGATTTTGAAATATTCAAACGCTGGATGCTCGACATATGGTATCCAACCATCATGAGATTCCTACGTTCACGAAATGACACTTGGCGCAATTGGCGTTACGATGCAAACCATGGCGGTCAACGTCCCGGACACTATTGGAGCAACTGGGGGCTCTGTAACACCTTGGCATTAATGTCTGTGGGCATCTTGTGCGATGATGTGTTCATCTACAACCAAGCTATGTCATATTACAAATATGACCAAGCAGAATTGGCTAAGGCTAATTATCCATGGCCTTGGGCTCCGGAAAACACAGAAACGGACAAATACAACTGCGGTTTAAATGAATATATAGATAACCTCGTACCTAATGTCGCAGAATACGCAGGCGAGACTGGAGCGTACGGAAAAGTAGGCCAAATGCAAGAAACAGGACGCGACCAAGGGCATGCACAAATGGCTGCAGGTTTGGCTGTTGATATCTGCCAGACAGCTTGGAACCAAGGCGACGACCTCTATTCGTATCATGACAACCGTATTGCAGCTGGTATAGAATTCCAAGCAGCATTCAATTTTGACAATAGAGATGACTTGCCATGGGCAAACTACCATTACACAGACTGCCATTCTGCTTGGCATCAAGCTTGGGTACAAAGTAGTCCAAATGGAGGAAGTCGTGGCGAGATACGCCCTTATTGGGCTAGAGTTATCGGACACTATGAAGGAGTGAAAGGAGTCAAGATGCCTTTCTCTGAAATCGCATTAGAGAAAATGGGAATCGATGGTGGTCCTTATGGTGGTACCAGCGGTCCTTACGACCACTTGGGATACTCTGTCTTAACATGTACCTACGATAGCATAGCAGATGAACAGCACAAGCCAACATTGCTGACACCAAAGATGGAATATGACGGCAATGTCATCGAGCACAATGAATTAGGCGGATTGGAAAATACCTATATCATCAATACCAACACCGCCTTACCTCATGGAAAGACCATCAAACTGATGCCACAACTTCCAAACGGAACTACAGACACTGGCAACTGGGAATGGAACACAGGTGAAAAGACCAAAGACATTACCATAACAACAGACAAAAGCTATATCTATCGTGCAACATATACCAACGAAAATGGCATCAAGAGTGAACAGATGTTCTCTATTGTCGCAAATGGGGGCTGCACGCCTACTACTTTGAATAGTTCTATCTATGTCGACGGCATATGGATGGGAACTAATGAAGCCACGGTCGCCAACGGCTGTAATGTCACCCTCAACATAGGTGGCGCCAGTGGTTGGGGTGAAGGCAAATGGAGCACAGGACAGAACGGGACTTCCATCACCTTGCCTTCCGTAACCAAAGACAGAGAAATAAAAGGACAATTCATCAATCAAGGAGGTCTGGCACAAACCGTCACATTCCACATCCATGTTGCGGGTTTGACCCCTTGCGCCCTGATGAACAACCGTCTGGTAAAGGATACGTTGGAGTTTGTCATCAACAAAGGCGACAACTTAATCCTGTTTGCCAACGCTCCCAAGAACGTTGTCGCACCTCAATATTCATGGAGCAACGGAACCATCGGAAAATACCTCGACTTGTCCGACATCTCCACTACCGGCAACTACACCTTGCATATCACGGGCGAAGGCTTTGACGAAAAACTTACCTATCATGTGATGGTAGTTGATGAAAACTATGTTAATCTGCCAGAAGGAAACTATGCCATTTACGACATCGCTACAGATACTTACCTTACTTATGAAGAAGGTGCGGAAAAAGCCAAGTTCACATCCTTGAAGAGTGAAGCTGGGAGATACGAGACTACTCAGGTTTGGAAACTAGCCCCAAAGGTATCGAAATACAACGTTAAGTACAATATCATTTCCCTCGTTGGAGGCAGCACCCCATTTTTGGCAGTGTCAAGCAACATGGTATCGAAGACATACTACTCATACTCCATCCGAGGACTCATCGGCTCTGACCATGTAACCATTTGTTCTTCCCTCAAAGACGAATATTGGAAGGTAAGCGAAGATGGCGAGCTGGACACTAAGGGCCTCACCAGTCTGACCAAGTTTCCTTTGATCATCATCCCCATCAAGGACGACCAAATCATAACCGGCATCTCTTCCGCAGAAACAGAGAACTACATTAAACACAGAGAATATTACAATGTCGCTGGCATAAAGACCCATTACAACGCTCCAGGCATTTACATTCAAAAAACAACGGACTGCAACGGCAAGACTATCGCCAAGAAAATCTCAAGACGATAATCCCCTCCTCTACCAACAATCCTGAAACACGAAGAGGACATCAACCGCATATAAGAAAAAGGCTGCCCACAAAGGACAGCCTTTTTCTTATCTTACTACTTTCTTGTTATTTATCACATAAACCCCATGACGCAAATTCGACTTTGTCTTATGCGTGCCGACAAACTTTCCGTCTATAGTATATACTGCCGCCTTCTTAGAGACAGCGTCTGCCTTCGCTTGTCCTATTGATGTCAGTTCATCCAAAGATTCCACCAAGCCAACATAGCTGATAATGGATGTACCCGTAGTAGAGGTCAAGCCAAAGATCGTCTGCCCGGTAGAAAAGTTCCAGACATCGCCCTTGCAGTTCTCATCAATGTTCGACTTGGTAATGTCCCAAGCCACCAGCACCTCGTTGCCAACCTCAAGAACCTTCGTCGGAGCTACCTGCGATCCTTTGTTCTTGCCATTCAACCACCACAAATAGCTCTTTCCGGTACCCATGGCCAAATTGGTGCCTCTTACAACCAAGTATTTCTGCGTACCCTTCACATTGTAGTCGGTATTCTGCCAGTCCATCATCAAGCACATATTGTTATTGCCCTTACCGCAATTCACCGTAACCAGGTTAGCCTCTGCGTCATAGCTTATCTTATCCTGCGACACTCTGCTGGCATCACCTGTTTTCCATTCCGTAGCCACAAACTTATAAGCCCCATCATTATACTTATTCAAAAGACGGAGATAATAAAGCCCCGGTGCCATCGTTGTACCACTGGCTGTGAGACGGAAGGTAATCTTCTTCTTGACCGTCTTGTCCTCATTCAGCAACATCTCGGTGGGAACCCCAAACTCGATGTTGTAGAAACCATTGTCGTCCGCAGTCTTGTAAGAAGCAGGAATCGTCACCTTGGCCAGTTCCTTTCCATCGATAGTAATCGTGCCCACGCGCCCCTTGTCGGCTGTTGTGAAACGGCACATGATAGAAATACTGTCGGTCTCGCCACTTGTATTGGCAAGAGTATATTCAATATATCCGCCCTTATGTGCATCACGGTAATATTCACCTTGATAGCTACCGGTAGAAGAATCATCAGAATGAGCCACGTCATGCCCAGCCTCGCTCTGCTGTTCGCCTGGTGCCACAAAGTCGAGCGTGCGGGCTACGATAGCCGCTTCCTGGGCATCAGCACGCCCCATGTCGCTGTCGGCATAGCCCTCTTCGGTCTGCTGGTACCAATAGCAGTTGTAGCGAGCATGGTGAATGGTATAGAAGGGCACCAGTTGGAGATGGCTCCAGCGACCCTTGTTCTGCGCATCAGTCACGTCTATGTCGAAATGACAAGGCGAGTCCGTTGCCGTAATACGTTTCAAGACATCCTCACGCTTACCTATCAACAGAGGAGAAGAAGAGAGGGATAGACGCTTCGCCATGGATCCTGGCGCATGATCCATGCGCCCCTCGCCTCCGAACTCATTCTGCAACTGCTCGTACTGCAATCCCGTCGTCGAAGCTTCTTCCTCGCTGCTTGCTGTAGTCTGGGCAGCCAACAAGACCGGTCCATACTTGAACGCCACATAGTCGGTATAGTTAGGGCACGTCTCATAACGAAGTTGCATAGGCAGCGCAACCTCCACGACATCTCCTACATTCCATGAGCGAGATACCTTTACATAGTCTGCTTTCCCCACAACAACAGATGCCTCCACAGGCGTACCATTCACCTTGACGGCATAGCCAGCACCCACCCATTGGGGATGGCGGATAGCCAAATCGAACGTACCTGCCTTGTTTATCGTTATCTTGGTTGACTGTTCGTATGGGAAGCCCGTCTCTTGCGTCAGAGCAAAGTTGTCATCCTCCAGTTTGGAAGCGGTAAAAAGATTGACATACAGCGTCTTGTTGTCCTCGGAGTGCGTATAGATGAAGTGACCATACTTGGAATGATTCTCCATCCCTGTGCCCACACAGCACCACATAGCTTGGTTCACCTGCGAATAAATGCGATAACCCTGTGGGCGCAAAGTGGTGAAATAAACATAGCCGCCAGTCTTAGGGTCTTGCGTCGAGAGGATGTGATTCCACATCGTGCCCTCGTAAAAATCGGCATACTTGGCATCATGGGTTTCATCAAACAAGTCCTCCGACAACTTCAACATATTATTGGAGTTACAACTCTCCGGGCCATCCAGATTCGTAATATATTGCTCCGACTTGGCCTTTGGCAGGAAGTGTTCGCTCACACTGTTGCCACCGATACAAACGGTACGATTGTTGGCCACGTCATCCCAAAAGTTATGCGCAGCTTTCTGATAGCTGGCAGACACCGTACCGCCATCGCGCAACTCCTCCTGATAGATTCGCTCAAAGCCGATATACTTAGGCACCTGCGTGTTGGCATGCTTGCTGTCAAGGAATGTCGTACTGAGCGACTGCATCCCGTTAACCATCGACTGATGGCTATACTTCTTGGCTGCATCCAAGTATTTCTTGTCCCCAAACAAGCGATAAGCATCCGCCAGCGTCTCGTTCATGCCACCATGCTCCCATCCCAGAATGTCTTGCATTTGGGTGGTCGTAAGATTGCTTACCACACTGACGCTCCAATCACACATTTTCTGATAAAGTTGCTTGGCCAAGTCACTGTCGGCATAGAGCCATGCGTCGCGCAAGCCCGCAAGCACCTTGTGCTCACAATAAAACGGCACCCAACCGCCATACTTCTTGAACTCGGTGAGATTGGATGCATACAAACCTGTCCAAATCTGATTGATGGGCTGTCCGCCCAAAAAGCCTTTCAAGCCTTTCGTATTGTCATCGTAGGCTTTTTGGCAATCGTCCAAAACCGCCAGCATGTAGTCCAAACGTTCCTTCAAAGCCGCTTTCTTGTCGGCATCATGCTCGGCTGCACAGGCCAAAGCCAACGCTGTGAGGTAATGACCGCCAACATGACCCTCCAAAGACCAGTTGGACAAGCCCCAATTGGAAAAAGAAGGATGAGTAGTCTGCCAATTATAATACTTGGACGTAGAGTCAGCAGTCAGACCTGCCTGCCGAACAAAGGGAGTAAGCAGTCGATCGACATCATACTTCAACAACAAATCCACATTGAGTTCCATCGCCGTCTTGAACGGTCCATCCAGCAGCGTCACCTGCTCCAGGTTGAAATGCTGGGGATAGATTTCTTGCTGCGCTTGCACAGATACTGCCGAGAAGGCTCCTAGCGCAAGAGTCAGAAATACTCTTTTTTTCTTCTTTTTCATCATTTAGGTCTTAAGTTTATATTAATAATGTATATGGGTTATCACCAATTCTTTTGTTTCAAAGTGCCCCATGCCGATGGGCATTTATCTACTACGAGGCACCTCAAATCGGATATATGTCCTATCATCAAAACTACAGTTTCCTTCCACGATGCCTTTGGTGGCAATGAAGGTATTGATATTCTGGGGGTCATCGGCTATCTGCTGCGCCAATGCCGACTCACTCTCTGCGAGTGTTGGCTTGAGGACAGGATAGCCGTCGCTCGCCAAGACAATCTCGTCCGACGGTGTTACAACACCATTAGCATATTTTTCACCCTTCAAAGAAACGACCTTCACCCCTTCCCTGTAGATGGGGAATCCATCTATCACGGCATAAGACTTGTTCTGCCCAGAGAGCATCGCCTCGACGAGCAAAGGTTCTATCTGTTTGCGAGCCTCGGAAGGAGCCACGCCTCCCCGAATCAGCGAAGCACGTTTCTCCGCAATTTCCTGTTCGTAAGGCTTGCCATTCTCATACAACTTTCCCCCGATGACGGCCTGGCAATCGCCTGCCATCCATACTTCTTTTCGGGCACGACTATAGAGGATAGCCGAGGCTGTAAGCCGCTCTTCGGGATGTCGCGCCAACCGTTCCACCACCCCCAAAGGCTCGTACACCTTACTGTATATATAGCTGGTGACACCTTGGCAGAAATCGTCCACCGAAGCTTCCGCCTTCAGTTGTGCCCGAATGTATTCCGAAACGAGTTGCATGGCATATCTCCCATTCTTTATTTCAGGGTTCAGCTGCTTGGGAGTCTTGCTCGTACTTCCATCTACCACCGCTATGAAATCATCGGTCACGACCAGTCCGTCCTCACAAACCTCCTGGCTCTTCTTTCCCACTATCTTGCATTCTATAATCTGCATAGTCTATGTCTCCTTTTCATAAAGTGCCTCAAAGGTAACACTTTTATCGGAATAATACACACCTTTTAAGGAACTTTTTCACTTTTACATAAGTATTTTATCGCCAGTAATCGTATTACAGATAAACAAAGCAAGATTATAGCATTTATGAAACGAACATTCATTACATTAAGTCTATGCCTACTCACCCTAGCCTCGCAGGGAAAAGGAAAGCAAGCGACAAACAAGGAACGACTGGTGACAGCCAAAGCACCAACAGGCATCGACCTTAAGCATGACTTCGAGGTGAAAGCTCGCATCGCCGGAGGTGAATGGCAAGACATTGACACCTATGCCTTCAAGGTAGATCGGGTGGCGAACGCCAAGCATAACACCGAGATTACCTCAGTGGCAAAATTTGAATTCGAAGGTAAAGTTGAAATACAGGTAAAAAGCATTGCTCAGGATATCAAAACTTACAAGATTCGCCCTAACTCCTACGGTATCGAGGCTAAACAAGAAGGCAATACATTGACATTCTCTCTCGACCGCCCTCGCTACCTCTCCGTAGAAGTGAACGGCAATATCTACCAGAATCTCCAAATCTTCGCAGACAACGTATTAGAAAAACCAAAGGTAAAAAAGAAAAAGGACTTGATGTATTTCGGCCCCGGCGTACATGACTTCAAGGGCGACTCCATCCACATCGCATCGGGAAAAACGGTCTATATCGACAACGGAGCCATCATCAAAGGATGGTTCTCCACCTACGGATCTCGGGACATCAAGATTGTCGGTCACGGCATCGTAATGCCTGGACATCATGAGGGAATCATGGTGAGATACTCCAAGAATGTGTCTATCAATGGCCCGGTTACCACCCAGCTCCCAATCGGAGGCAGCGACTCGGTGACAGTGAAGAACGCCAAGGTGATGAGTTGGTATGGTTGGGGCGACGGATTCAACATCTTCGCCAGCAACAACATCCACCAAGAGCATCTCTTCGCCCGCACCAGCGACGACTGCTCCACCATCTACTGCACTCGCAAGAACTATCATGGCTGTTGCAAGAACATCACCATCAAGGACTGTGTGTATTGGGCAGACGTGGCTCACCCCATCATGATAGGTCTGCACAGCGAGACTCCTGACTTGGAGGAAGTAAGCAACGTACTCTACAAGGACATCGACATCCTCGAACATTGTGAGAACCAGATAGACTACCAAGGCTGCATCGGCATCAACGACGGCGACAACATCTTGGTAAAAAACGTCACCTTCGAGAACTTTCATATCGACAACATCCGCAAGGGAATGATTCTTAACATGCGAGTATGCTTCAACAAGAAGTATTGCACCGCCCCAGGCCGTGGCATCGAGGACATTACCCTGCGCAACATCTCTTACACAGGGGAGGCTCCCAACATGGGCATCATCGCAGGTTACAATGAGACCCGAAAGGTGAAAAACATCAGCTTCGAGAACTTCTCCATCAACGGCAAGGTTATCTCTGATGAAATGAAGGAGAAGCCAAAGTGGTATAAGACCGCCGACATGGCGAACATCTATGTGAACGACCACGTAGAGAACGTGACATTCAGCAAATAGCACAACAATTACTTACAAACATCTATTCATTATACTACCAAGGCTGCCTCGAAACGTCGAGACAGCCTTTTTCCTTTATCTTTAGAATGCAATTATTATGCTTTTAGAACTGCGTTCGAAGTCTTCGGTTTCTGCAGCCTCAATATCATCTGGATGAAGCTTGGTATCAGGATGCAGAGTGAGAAACCTACGGCATAATACACCGTCTTCTCGTCGCCATGGAAGAGGTCGATGAGGTTGCCGTTGCTCTGTGGAGCAATATTGGTCAAAATGTAAGCCATCGTATTGTTGACCCAATGCATCAGGATGCCCGGCACGAGGCTCTTGGTGCGATAATACATCCAACCCAAGAGCAAACCCATGAGGAGGGCGTTGACAAACTGCGCCACATTGCCATGGGCAGCGCCGAAGAGAGCGGCGGAAACCATGATGGCCATCCAGTGGTTCTTCTTGCTCACCATATTCAACAAAGTGCGGAGGATGGCTCCGCGGAATACGATTTCCTCTGCCAATGGAGCGAGGATGCCGACAGCCACGTAGCCCCAAGGTTCCTTCACCAAGCTCTCGAATACCTTACTTGTATTCGCTTCCATCTCCAAGCCCAATTGCTCGTAGACGAACTCCAAGGGGATGATAGTACCCAGCGTAAACAATGCCACCCAAAGAAGAGCCGTCCAAGGTTTCGACTGCAAATAATCACGGGTGAGCGGTGTCCACTTCGTCTTGAGGAAGATGACGAGGGTGATGACGTTGCTGAACACCGTTGCCAATGCCAGCAGCACGGCGTTGCTGCCGTTGCTCACGGCCACGATGGTCTCCATGTACCCATCTTGCTTCACTGCCGCCCAGATGCCTGCACCAGCATACAACACGGCTATTTGCACCACTATAAATATAATAACGTATAGGATTACATCCCAAAAACCTTTCTTTAATCCAATCTTTGCCATCGTTGTTTTTGTTTATAATTTTAATCGCATTCTTGCAAAAAGAAACTTCCGCAAGGATGCCTATCTTTCTTCTTTATCTTCGTCGAAGAGGTCAAGAACAACCTTTTCATCCTCCCTTAACTGCTCCGCCAAATCCTCCGGACTGTCAAACTTCTGTTCTCCTCTAATTCGCTTCACGAAACTTACGAGCAAAAGCTGACCGTAGATGTCACCATCAAAATAGAAGATATGCGTTTCTAGCGTTATCCGCTTCCCGTTGAAGGTAGGACGAACCCCTATATTCATCATGCCTCGCTTCATCTCCACTGTTTTTTCCAACCGCACCGTCACTGCATAGACACCAGGAGCAGGAATCATCTGCCCGAAATGAGAGATGTCGAGGTTGGCGGTAGGGAAACCCAACCTGCGCCCTTCATGATAGCCATTCACCACCTTGCCGATAATCGTATAAGGAAACCCAAGGCATTGGTTTGCCAGTTCCACCTCACCCTCTCGCAAGAAAGAGCGGATGACAGAAGAAGACACGTGGATGCCATTGAGCACAAAGGCTTGGTTTTGTACTACCTCTATCCCCAGATCCTTGCCATATCTCACATAGTCCTCGAAGGTTTCCTCCCGATTATGTCCGAACCGATGGTCGTACCCGATGAAAAGTTTTTTCACCTGAAGACGATCGTGAAGCACTCGCTGCATAAACTCACGAGCCGAGAGGGCAGCCAACGCCTGGTCGAAATGGAGAACTACGGCATTATCCACCTCCGTCTTGGAAAGCAAGAGCAGCTTGGAGTCCAACGTACATAGCATCTCAGGCTGATAATCACTCTGCAAGACCTTGCGAGGATGCTCGTCAAAGGTGATAATAGTAGATTCCAAGTCTTCGCGACGCGCCGTCTCTACCAAATGACGTATCAAGAACCGATGCCCCCAATGCACCCCGTCAAAGAAACCAATGGTAGCCACGCAAGGCCGCAACCTTTCCTCATCCGATTGGGTTGCCCCCCTGCGCTGCTCTGCGAGATTATAATATATGGTCTTCATCTATTGTACTAATGTATGATTCTTGTTTATCACATCGTTGCCGATAGCATCATTTGCGACGCAATCGCTTGAGTGCCCTCCACAACTCACCTATCCACAATACAATGGAAGTAGAAGCTATGATAACTCCCCATTCCTTCCATGACAAAGGTTCGGTACGGAACATCTCGCCTCCGAAAGTCACGATGAGCCATTGTCCCAAGAGGATAATACCAACCACAAGCAGCATTCCGTTGTCATGCGAGAAATGGCGGAAGGCTGTATGATTGCTTCCCAACGCCTTGGCGTTGAAGAGATTCCAGAACTGTATCATCACAAAAGTAGTGAAGAACATGGTCAACTCATGTATATTAACCCCACCCATACCTCTGCGCTCGCAATATACCAAGAAGGCAAACATCACGATGAAGAACGAAATGCCACAGAAAAGGATGCCATAGCCCATCGGACGAGTAATGATGAAATCGGTTGCCTTGCGAGGCTTGTCCTTCATCACCTCGTGCGACGGTGGCAACGAAGCCAAGGCCAGGGCGGCAAAGGTGTCCATTATCAGATTGATCCAGAGTATCTGGGTCACGGTAAGCGGCATGTCCGTGCCAAGCACCGAACCACCCAACACCAAGAGCAAAGCAGCCACATTCACCACCAACTGGAAGAAAAGGAATCGCTGGATGTTGCGATAAAGCGAGCGACCCCACATCACGGCATTGGCAATAGACTTGAATGAGTCATCAAGCAAAGTCATGTCCGAAGCCTCCTTTGCCACCGAGGTGCCCGAGCCAAGCGAAAGACCGACATGGGCATAGTGGAGAGCAGGCGCATCGTTGGTTCCATCGCCTGTAACAGCCACGACCTCGCCATGCTTCTGGAGCATATGAACGAGACGCTGCTTATCCGTAGGACGGGCACGGCTCATCACCCTGATATTCTTGGCACGCTCGTAAGCCTCCTCGTCGGAGAGAGCCTCCCACTGCTCACCCGTTATCATTTGCTCATCGAGCGAAGTCATCTCGCCATCAGCCCCGATGTTCTCAGCCTCATCCTCAAACACCCCTATCTGCTTACCTATCTCCAAGGCAGTGGCAGCCGTATCTCCCGTTACGACCTTTACCTCGATACCTGCCTGGCGACATTCTTTTACCGCCGCTGGCACATCCTTACGGATAGGGTCGTTGATGGCGGCGATAGCCTGAAGCTGCAAGTCGGCAGCATCAAGTGCCTGCTCGAAGAGCGCATTGAGCGCATCCTTAGACACATTCCCCGAAGAGGTCTCTATCTTCTTGTAAGCGAAAGCAAGGGTACGCATCGCTTTATGTTGCCATTCACTCAGCTCTTCCAACACTTGCTTTTTCTCCCTTTCCCCGAAGACGCATCGCTTCATCACGATTTCTGGTGCGCCCTTCACAAAGAGATAGAGGTCACCATTAAGTTCGGCAAGCGTAGCCATGAACTTACGCTCGGTAGAGAAAGGCAACTGCTTCACAACCTTCACTTGTTTGCGAAGGGCGGAATAATCCTTCTGCTTGTCATGGAGCCAAAGCAAGAGGGCAGACTCCGTAGGGTTTCCGATAGCCTTGCCTTCATTAAGTTCGGCGGTGGAGTTGACGGCAATGGCTGCATCCAACAGTTCTTCCTCGCCATGTTTCAAGAGAAGCGTATCTACCTGCATCTTGTTTTGGGTCAGAGTGCCCGTCTTGTCCGTACAGATTACGGTCACGGCACCCATCGTCTCACAGGCATGGAGCTTACGCACGAGATTATTCGACTTCAGCATCCTTCGCATGTTGAGGGCTAGAGAGAGAGTAACAGCCATAGGCAACCCCTCTGGCACAGCCATCACAATCAAAGTGACAGCCATCATAAAGTAATTAAGTACGATTTCTGCCAAATAGAAATAATCCTTGCCACCCCAAGCAGGATTCGTAAGGATATCATGTACGAGGAAGATAACGAAGGCTGCCACTGACACTACAGAGCCAACCTTGGAAATCATCTTCGCCAACTTGTCGAGTTGCACGTAGAGCGGAGTCTGCACAGCCGTCTGCTCGGTACTCTTCTGAGCCACCTTTCCAATCTCAGTCGCATCACCCACGGCTGTCACCACAAACACTCCACGACCATTCATCACCATCGTAGAGCGGAGCACCACGTCAGGAGGGTATGCCCCATCGCCCTTTTCCGCAAGCGACTTCTCTGCCATCGGCTCACCAGTCAATGCCGACTCATTGATTTGCAAGTCGGTGACGGCAAGCAACTTACCATCTGCAGGTATCTCGTCGCCCACCTCGACGAGCACGACATCACCCACAACGATGTCATGGCGAGGAATCTCCATCACCTTTCCGTTACGGCGCACCTTGACAGGCTGTTCCTCCCCAAGAGCCGTAAGCACATTAAACTTCTTGGCGGCATCACGCTCGAAATAAAATCCCACAGTTGTGGCAAGGAACACCGCCAAGAAGATACCTATCGTCTCCATAAAATTGTTCTCGATGAAAGCGAGAATGAGGGAAACGACGGCAGCAACCAATAAAATCTGAATAATCGGGTCACGATATTTATCCAGATAGAGTTTCCATAAAGATGTACGTTGAGGAGGTGTGAGGACATTACGCCCATATTGCTCCCTACTCTTTTTCACTTGTTCGTCGGTCAAGCCGAAATGCATGTTTTTATCTGTGTTCATTTTCCAATAAATACATATTGGGTGCAAAGATACGCATTTTTTGCGTTTAGTAGAAAGATTTTTCCAAAAATATTTGGTTATTTAAGAAAAAGCTAGTATCTTTGCACTCGAATTTGAATAAAATTCTCGGACTTGTAGCTCAGTTGGTTAGAGCAACAGACTCATAATCTGGAGGTCCTAGGTTCAAGCCCTAGCTGGTCCACGTTCATTATCAAGCAGTCAAGCGCAATGCTTAACTGCTTTTTTTGTATAGTAGTGAAAAGTCAAACGACACGATGGACGATTTGCTTGAACAAAAGGCGGCATATAGTTCCACGGCGAGGAACTGCCAGTTCCAAGCCGAGAAACTCCCAGTTCCACGAGGAGAAACTGATTGCCGCTGCCCGAATCCTTATTTAAAACATATTGACAACATGACTTCCCTTCCGCGTAGATACCGGACTGATTCCATACGGCTGAGAGTATCATAGATGGAATAACTATAAGTTCGGGTATTCATGATATTTGAAACCAACAACTGCAAATCTATCTTCTTCCCAAGCATGTATTTTACTTTTGAATCCAACAAGAAACAATCCTTATAGGTATTTTCTGACTGTTGGTTACGAAAATAATCACCATTTAACTCAAACATAAGTTTAGAGCTTGCAGAAACATCCATGATGAATCGATGAAGCAAATTGTTACGCTTATTGTCTAGTGCTGCACCTCTACTAAAAGCAGAACTACCAAAAGCCTTAAAGGTATAGGCTATGTACAACAAACTACCTATATTGGCATTAACTTGACCTCCAACAGAATAGAATGTACGAACAAAATGAACAGGCTGCTCCTCACTCAATACCGTAGAACTATTTCTCCTAAAAACACCATTGACAGAAACACCTCCTCGGATAAAATCAAGAGTCTTACTTAGATTTCCAATAGCTTGGAAAGACTGTGAAAAGGATGCTATGTCCTTATAGTAATTAACTATATAATCATCCAAGAATCTTTGGGCAGGCAACATGGGATTATCCAGCCAAGACTTGGTTAACGCCACATTGGCAAACAGACCATCACTGACATTACGATAAGAGAAACTGCTTGTAATACGCTTACTTTTAATTGTGTAGAGTTTTGTGACTCCAAGAACTATCGTCCTGTAGTCAGAAAACAATGGGGATTCATGAATGTCATGAAAATCTATAGGAGCAACATTCGTGCTTCCTGCAACTGTCATGGACAAACCTTGAAGAGGTCTCCAACGCATTTTTAGAGTTGGTGACAAATACAGTTTTTTGCCATCATCAACTAGGCTTAAATAATAGGAATTATAAGATATGGGACACAATAAATCCACATTGAATTTACGGAATGTACATCCTACCTGCGGAGTAATAAACAATTGCAAATAGCTGGTAGTTACATCGCCATGTTGACTGGATACACTTGTTACCAACATTGCAACGCTATCTGGTTTTGAATCCATTTTGCGAAAATACCCTTCGATTCCACCTTCCAAAGAAAGTTTCACCTTTGACAAGCTAAAGGCATATTGAGCCTTTTCATTTGTAAAAAAAGCACAGTCATGATTTTTTTGATAAATCATCCCTTTATTTTGATTGGTAAAAGTAACATCCAACGCAGATGGCAAATTTTCCCATTCGTTGTCAGCATAAAACGTGACCAGATGTTTCCCAGAAAAGCGTTTTATCATCTTGGATTTATTACTGAGATAAAAGTTGGGACAATCTACCTTCTGCAGGTTTTCTCTCATACTGACTGAGCTATCATACCATTTCAGCACAGCCTTAAAGGTATTGTTGAAGAAATATTCTTTTTTATTCATTTCAACAGCAAACGAACCTGTCAGTTGGTTTCCCTTTTCCTTACCATTCCTGTCTTCCATAATAACCCTTGTTGAATTTGGCAAGAAATATGTTATCATAGAAGATGCAGACATCTTATTACGATAGTTGTAATAATCTACCTGCCCCTTATATTCTATCGTCTTTTTCTTCAACAAATGGGAAGTTGAAAACAAATGAGACTGATTAAATAGAGAACGTTTTAAATCTAGAGAAGCTATCATGGGAAGAGACAGAGAAACATAATCGCCAAGTTTCGTGTTCCGCTCATTTTCCAAGAAATCGGTAGTCAAGCTTTCCAAACTTTTACCGGCATTATTGCTCTTTAGCATCGTTATTGTTTGATAATTCGGCTGGGCTTGCATCAAGAACAAATCTCCATCCCATACCATTCCTTTGGGTTGGGTTGAAACGCCACTAGCCAGCTGGCCATTCAGCAACCAAGTTCCTTTTGCCTTATTTTTAAGTTTCAGATTGATGGCTGCTTGATCACTCATATCTATGCCAGATAGTACCTGCATCGGCTGATGATTTTCCATCACCTCCACCACCCCGATGTCATCTGCAGCGATACCATTTGTAGCAACACCATATTTTCCACCAAGCAAATCGTTACCTTCAATATAAAACTTGTTTATACTCTGTCCTTGGTATTCAATACTTCCATTGTCTTTTACGTCAATTCCAGGCATGTGTTTCATCACATCCCCAATTGTACGGTCTTGTTTTTGAGTAAAAGACGCAACATTATACTTTATCGTGTCCCCACTAGCTCGTATTCTGTCAGCCTTTACTATGACCTCCTTTATTCTATAATTTCCATCATCCAATTTGATTGTCAAAGGGCGAGCAACCTCTTTTATGGGCATCGTATATTTTTTGAATCCCAACATGCTTACATTGACAACAAGATTACTAGAATCGGCAACCGCAATACTAAAAAAACCGATAGAATCCGTTGCAGCAAACCCGACAATCTTGCCTCCCATGTTCTTTACAATGACATTGGCACCCACAATCGGTTCCTCAGTTGCTTTATGTACAACATGACCTGATATATTCGTCTGTGCCATAGAACTTCCTATGGCACAAATCATCATCATTATAAACAATAAGAATCTATTCATGAGGATAGTCAGTCTCTTCAAAATCAAAATTGGTATGTGGCGGCCTGCCAGTGTCCGCCTTGGCGTTTTGGCGTTTTATTCCATAAGCGCCAGATGACACGATGGCGTTTTTTATGCTTTTTCCCAAAGCCTTGCGACTTTGCACCAAAGCTTTCGTTCGGTCAGTTTTAAACCTATCATCATAATTAAAATATTCGACATCTCCCACATTTTCGCTTTGGATTTTCACCGCACTATAAAGGTAATGCCTTTTATCATCGTGTGCCTCCAATATTAAACCTGGCAATCCTAAAAGTTTCCAAGGTCCCTCTTGTACAGGAATTTCAGGGGAATACCAAGCTATCCATTGGCGGCCTCTGTAGCTGCAAATTGCCTTCAGGCATTCATACCCACAAATAACTTTACTGCTGTCCGATACTAGTTGCCAACTTGGCTTTTCTATCGGCTCTTGATAATACCAACTGGACAAGTTAAAACGAAGAAACACCGTATTTTCTCCTTCGGGGTAGTTCTTAAAGATGACCTCATTCTCTAATGAAGCTATGCGCTGAAAGGACTGTTGGTCATTCATCAGAGCCATCATGTAATCAAAATTACGATTGCATATAGAGTCGTTTGTCTTTTTGGCTGCCGAATAGAAAGCACTGCAATTCTTGCCAGCCTTCAATGTCAGCAAGTCACGCTTGTAGTCATCGCCTGTATGCAAGGTGTCCGTGACTCTTATTCGTTCGTACACCACACTGACGACTGCAGGCTCCAGAGCTTTCTCTTCGATTACAACTTTGGCATCTAGTGTTTGAGTGCAAACAAACAAGAGCATCAAGATGTGATATAAATATTTTTTCATTGATGTTAATATTTAGATAAGCAAAAGGTTGGAGGGAACCTCCCTCCAACGATAGCATAGGGCTTTAGCAATACTTTTCAAATTGCGATGCCCACAAATCCCATTCTCCATCCGACCAAGATGAGCCGTTTCTATTAGCGTTTGCTACCAATTCAGCACAACGAGCCTGAGCTTGTGTTGTTCCACCCAACAGGTTGAGCAACTCTTTTTTAGATAACTCTACCATACGCTATTTATTATAAGATATACACACATTACTTGCACGCGAATGTTTTTGCGTTTATAGGTCATAAGCCTACTTCTCTCTTACTATATTGATCGACCATTATATATTTTATATCTGAACTAGAATAATCCTCCGATAACAAAACTCCATTTATGGCTATCCTTGGATAGCTATGGATTTCGTTTTGTATAGCCGTGGCTTGGAACTTTTGCATTAGCACCTCTACTTTTTGTTGAATTCGGAAATTGCAAGTTGGAAAAACATGAACTTGTTTCCCATTTATCCAAGTTTGCAATATTTCCTTGAACTCTATCGGATTAGCCAAATACATGCTTAGCCAACTCCTTACAGTTTCTGTACCATCTTTGCTCGTAGAACAAATGATGAGTTTTATATTGTATGGGCATTCTGGATTAGACTTCAAACTTTTTGTTATCTCAAATAATGCCTGATGACAATGTGGACACTCTGGCGAAATGAACAAAACGATTTCATTTTTAGTTTGTTGCCCCAGAGATATTGCATCTGTACATGGGATTAATTGCTTACCTTTCTTACTTAAAAAGTCATTATTTCTTTTAAACTTCAGCAAAGAACATTTAATTTGCTCTTCTGTTCTTTCTAGTGCTCCGTATCTGCTTTTCTGCCAAAGCATAGCAATGAAGGAAACGAATAACATTCCCTCAAAAACAAGTAAAGTCTTGTCTATTTTGTCTTTTTGGCAAGTAGCAATGACACCTTCTGTTATCAAACACAACATTAACAACACACAAAACGGACAAATCTTTTTGATTTTAAGTTGCGCAAAAAACGAATAGGCAAGAATAGGCATTCCACCTATTGCAGAAGGCAAATAAATTGTATGTATGTTTACATTTCCTATTGTGACTATTCCAACTAAGGCTAACATCAATTGAGACGCAAAATATGCAACAGAAAAATCTATAAGTCTTATAGGCCCGATAGCAGCATAATCAGACTTTGTTACTTTTTCACAATCAAGAACTTTGCCAATATGACATAACCGAGACATAGAAGCAGGAATAATTCTCTCTTCTTCGAAATACAGAAAGAGAGAAAACGACAATCCTAAAATGCAAACAAAAGAAGACAACACTAAAGATGAAATTCCTACAGATATTGCAAGAAATATCACTAAAGTCAACATCTTGCACGAATATACATTTCGTTTAAATTCTTTACAAAATCTTGTAGGAAATATCATAATGCCATCCCA